>NZ_JCALEJ010000019.1:0-93840 GCF_059813315.1 Mycobacterium sp. NGS11 | reverse complement strand
GATCAACTTCAAATACCGCGGATACACCTCGAGAATGAACTTCGCCGCCGGCTTGCCATCACGCACCGTCTCCGAAATCGACCCAACTCGGCCGATCTCCACCCCGTTGTAGGTGACCTTCGAACCCGGATCCATCACCAACCCAGCCCGCGCCGCCAGCATGGTCAGTGATGTCTTCGGGGTGAAGCTGCCCCGGAACTGCCCGTAGACCAGGGCCAGCGCGATGGCGAAGACGACCAGGAGCGCCACACCGGCCAACTTGTACGGCGGGGTCCGCGGGGCGTTGGTCTGAATGGGTCGGGACATGGTGGTTACACCGTGAGTGCGAAGTTGGGGTTGACGCCATACAGCGCCAGCGCAGCGGACAACACGACAACCTGTACCGACACCAGGGAGAAGCGCATCGATCGGCCGACGGCCTCACCCACGCCGACCGGACCGCCGCCGGCCTCGTAGCCGTAGAAGCAGTGGGTGATCATCACCACCGCGGTGATGAGGATGGCTTCCACGAACGACCAGAACACGTCCTCGGGACGCAGGAACGTCCGGAAGTAGTGCTCGTAGGTGCCGTTGGACTGCCCGTAGATCACCGTCGTCGTGATCTGTGGGGACAGGAAAGTCATGATGATCGCCATCGAGTAGATGGGGATGATCACCACCAGCCCGGCCATGATGCGGGTGGACGCCAGGAACGAGATCGACTTGATGCCCATCACTTCCAGGGCGTCGACCTCCTCGCTGATGCGCATCGCACCCAGCTCCGCCGTGGCACCCGCACCCACCGTGGCGGCCATGGCGATACCGGTGACGACGGGCGCGGCGATGCGCACATTGATCAGCGCGGCGAAGAAGCCGGTGAACGCCTCGACGCCGATGTTGCCCAGCGAGGCGAAGCCCTGGATCGCGACCAGCGAACTACCGGACAACGTCACGAAACCGACGATGGCGACGGTGCCACCGATGACCGCCATGGCGCCGGTGCCCATGCCGATCTGAGCGATCAGGCGCAGGGTCTCCTTGCGATAGTTGCGCAGCGCGTGCGGGATGTGCCCGATGGCGATGGTGCCGAACCACGCCATCTGACCGATGTCGTCCAGACCGCGGGCCGCGGCCAGGCCGTAGCGGTTGAGGTTCTCTGCCGCTCGCGGGAAGCGGGAGCGAAAGACCGCGGATGTCGACATGTCAGTGTCCCGTCCCGAACCGCACGCCGATCGTCGTCAGCACCACGTTCACGGCGTAGAGCGCGACGACACAGAGCACGACGGTCTCGTTGACGGCGGTGCCCAGGCCTTTGGACCCGCCGCTCACGGTCAGGCCGCGGTAGCAGCCGACCAGGCCGGCGATCAGCCCGAACACGGCGGCTTTGACCGTTGCGATGACAACCTCGGGCAGGCCGGTGATGGTGGTCAGGGTCGCCAGGTACGCACCGCCCGACACGTTCTGCAAGTAGACGCCGAACAGGTAGCCACCGACCAGGCCGACCGTGATCACCAGGCCGTTGAGCAACGTAGCGACCAGGGTCGCGGCGAGCACCCGGGGCACCACCAGGCGGTGGATGGGGTCGATGCCGAGCACCTCCATCGCGTCGATCTCCTCGCGGATGGTGCGAGCGCCAAGGTCCGCGCAGATCGCCGTCGAACCGGCACCGGCGACCACCAGCACCGTGGTCAGCGGGCCGAGCTGGGTGACCGCGCCGATCGCCGCGCCGGCGCCGGACAGATCGGCGGCCCCGAACTGAGCGAGCAGCACGTTGAGCGTGAAGATCAGCAACACCGTCAGAGGGATCGAGACGAAGACCGTCGGCAGGAACGCGACCCGCATGATGAACCAGCACTGCAGGATGAATTCGCGCGCCTGGAACGGCCGACGGAACAGCGCTTTCCCGGTCAGGACGCACATCCGGAAGAATCCCCCGACGAGCGTCAACGGCGTCCGCGCTTGGTCGCGCACATAGCTGACGAGGTAGGGGCCTTGCCGATCAGTCGACGTTGAAGTCACCGCTCCCCCCTCCGGCAGTCACCGCGCGCTGTATGGCGCCGCGGCGGATCGTGTAGCACGCCTCGCCCCCTCACCGCTATGTAGCTGGGGTCGTCCCCAACTCGCCCCGGCTTGATGCCTGTGACCATCGGCTCCCTACTGGCAAGTAGTAACGGAGACCACAGGAATGTACCCGATGGCCAAGCACGTGTGAACCGCATCCGCACAATTAACCCTTCGCCAACCGCTGGCAAACGTTACAGCTCCTGTCGCCTTTCTTCTCTACTCCTAAAACCTCTTGCCCGAGAATGGATTTAGCCGATTTGTCCAACCCCGTACCGCACCCGCAGTTCAGTCTTGAGCACCTTGCCGGCCGGGTTGCGCGGCAGGGCGTCGACGATCTCGAGCGCCTTGGGATGCTTGTATCTCGCCAGCCGCTCGGTCAAAAACTCATCGAGTTGATCGAGCCGCAAATTGTCGTCGGCGACAGCGGCCACCGCGATGGGCACCTCACCCCACTTGTCGTGGGCGCGGCCGATCACGGCGACTTCGACGATGGCCGGGTGGCTGGCGAGGACGTTTTCCACTTCGGCGCAGTAGATGTTCTCGCCACCGGAGATGATCATGTCCTTCTTGCGGTCGACCACCCACACATAGCCCTCGGAGTCCATGCGGACGAGATCGCCCGAGTGAAACCAGCCACCGGCGAAGGCTTCCGCCGTGGCCTCGGGGTTGTTCCAGTAGCCGCTCATCAAAGTTGGTGCGCGATAAACGATTTCGCCGACCTCACCGACTGGCACGTCGTTCATGTTTTCGTCCACGACCCGGGCGGCCACGGTGGGTATCACCTTGCCGACCGAGCCGCGTTTACGAATGGCATCCTCGCCCAGCAACATGCACGTGACCGGCGACATCTCCGTCTGGCCGAACGCGGCCAGTATCTGGGTGCCGGGGAACCTCGCCGACATCTCGCGCAGCAACGCGTCGGGTGCCGGCGCGGCGCCCCAGGAGATCACCCGCAATTTCAGGTCACGCGGGCGCGCCTGCTGTTCGGCGCAGACCGCCTGCCATTGGGCGGGCACCAGAAAGATTCCGGTGACCTTCTCCGCGGCGAGCACGTCGAGCAGCTGTCCGGGCTCGAACGCGCCGAGCGGGTAGATCACCGTCGGGATGCCGAGCAGCACCCCGGTCAGCATGTTGCCGATGCCGGCGATGTGGAAGAACGGCACCCCGATGAATCCGACGTCGTTGTTGATGTCGGCGCCGTTGGTGTACAAGCCGGTCATCGTCTGGCCGGTCAAATTGGTGTGGGTCAACACGGCGCCCTTCGGCCGCCCTGTCGTGCCCGAGGTGTACATGATCAGCGCCGGCGAGTCGTTGGGGATGTCGACCGGCCGGTGCTCTTGTCCGGACTCGTTGATCAGGTCTTCGTAGCCCAGCACGCTGTCGTCGGTCGGACCGCCGGCCACCACGACGGTGCCGAGCTGTGACTCGATGTCGCGGACTCCGGTGGCCACCGGGGCCAGCACGGGTTCCGTGATGATCACGCGCGCTTCGCAGTCCTGGACGAGGAAGGCGATTTCGGCCGGGGTGAGCCGGAAGTTCAGCGGGACCGCGATGGCGCCGAGCATGTTGACGGCCAGCACCGACTCGACGAACTCGGTGCGGTTGAGCATCAGGATCATGACCCGGTCACCGAAGCCGACACCCCGGCGGCTCAACGCATCGGCCAGGGCCGCCACCCGGCCGCGCAGCTCGCCCCACGTCAGGGTTTTGCCCAGGAACCGCAGCGCCGCCGCGTGCGGCTGCATCAGCGCGTGGCGTTCCAACTGGTTGACCCAGTTCTGTCGACGGGCCAGGTACGGCTGCTCGTCCGCCTGTGTCGGATGGTTCGCCAATTGCGCGGTCAAACTAAGCACTCCCCTTCACTCGCGCACCGCTTGCGCCAGGTTGATATTTGATAAAACTTGGTGTTGTGTGGGTCACACTATGGCGTTGACGGTCCACTGACAAGTCCCCGTTAACGCCCGTCAAAACTTAAACCCCGTCCCGCCAAGCCCACGAAAGCCCTGGCAGCCCCCGTGAACGCACCGATGTCAATGCAGCCGAGGAGTCGGCGGCCGCTGCGTCGGGCGCAGTTGTCCGACGAGGTGGCCGGGCGTCTGCGGGCCGCGATCATGTCCGGCTCGTTGCGGCCGGGGACGTTCATCCGGCTGGACGAGACCGCGGCCCAGCTCGGGGTCAGCGTCACCCCGGTGCGTGAAGCCCTGCTCAAGCTGCGCGGCGAGGGCATGGTGCAGCTCGAACCGCACCGCGGCCACGTCGTACTGCCCTTGACCCGGCAGGACATCGAGGACATCTTCTGGCTGCAGGCATCGATCGCGCGCGAGCTGGCGGCGGCGGCCACCGACCACATCACCGAGGCCGAGATCGACGAGTTGGACCGCATCAACGACTCGCTCGCCGCGGCCGTCGGGTCCGGCGACGCCGAGACCATCGCGGGCATCGAGTTCGCGTTCCATCGGGTCTTCAACCAGGCGAGCGGGCGGATCAAGCTGGCCTGGTTCCTGCTCAACGCCGCGCGCTACATGCCGGTGCTGGTTTACGCCGCCGACCCCCATTGGGGAGAGGCCGCCGTCGACAACCACCGCCAGCTGATCGCCGCGCTGCGCCGCCGCGACACCAGCGCGGTGATCGAACACACCGTGTGGCAGTTCACCGATGCGGCGACCCGCCTGGCCGAGATGCGCGACCGGACCGGAATCTTCGACTAGCTCGAGGCCAGCTGCTCGGCGCGCTGCTTCAGGCTTTCGGCCAGATGGTCGAGCACGTTGTTGAGGAGTTGCTTCACCATCGGCGCCGGCACCGGCATCGACGTTTCGACGTCCAGATCCACCGTCAACAGGCTCGACGCCCCCATCGACACCACGCTGAACAGCTGCTCCTGCTTGGTGAAGAGGTCGCCCTGCTGCAGGACGGTCTGAATCTGGTTTTCCCCGGGGTAGTACACGGCCTGGATGAACATGCTCTGCATGCCCTGGTAATCGGTGTCGAGCCGCAGCTGGCTGGGGCGCCCGTCGTCGTAGCGGGCAAGCACCCAGAGACCTTTTATCTCCTCGTTCCATTGTGGGTAGGCCTCGAAGTCGCCGACGATCCGCATGATCAACGCGGCGTCGGCGTCCACCTCGACGGTCTTGCTCATCACTGGCATGCGCGAAGCATAGCCGGGCCGTCGGCGCCTCCGTGCGGTGCCGTCGCGGCCCGATTCGATGACGAAAGGCCTGCTGCCAGGCGGTTATTGGTCGACGGCGGCGGTCGCCAGCAGGGCGCGGACGGCGTCGGGGATGGGGACGGACTTGCGGGTGACCCGGTCGACGTAGACGTGCACCCAGTGCCCCAGCGCGGTGATCGGTTGGGCGTTGTCTTCGGCGAGCTCATTCCCGGCGGCCCGGAACACTCCCAGCCGGTAGGTGACGCTGCTGCGGCCCAGCCGCGTGACGGCGAGTCCGACCACGAGGTGCTGCGGGAACTGCAGTTCGGAGAAGTAGCGGCAGCCCGATTCGGCGACGATGCCCAGCGCGGGCGTGGTGATCGGGTCCAGCCCGGTGCTGGTGTTGATCCAGGCGTTGATCGCGGTGTCGAAGAGTTGGTAGTACACGGCGTTGTTGAGGTGGCCGAACATGTCGTTGTCGGCCCACCGGGTTCCGACCGGCCACAACACCGGAAAGTCGTTGCTGGTCAGCCCGTCCGGTGCGGGCGGAACCACGGAAGTCGACGTCATGGTTGTATTCCAGCATGCCCGCAATTCGAGGCGCCGTACTTGAGCACATCGGGTCGCCCCGGCCCTATGCGCGGTCGCGACCGATCACCGTCGCCGAACTCGACCTCGCGCCCCCGGGCCGCGACGAAGTCCTGGTCCGCGTCGAGGCGGCCGGCATCTGCCACTCGGACCTATCCGTGGTCGACGGCAACCGGGTGCGGCCGGTGCCGATGTTGCTGGGCCACGAGGCCGCCGGGATCGTCGAAGAGATCGGTGACGGCGCGCTATCAAGCGGGGTCGACCTGGCCGTCGGCCAGCGGGTGGTGCTGGTGTTCTTGCCGCGCTGCGGTCATTGCGTGGCGTGCGCAACCGAGGGGCTGACGCCGTGTGAACCGGGCAGCGCGGCGAACGGCGCGGGCACGTTGCTCGGCGGCGACATTCGGCTCAGCCGAGCCGGCCACGCGGTGTATCACCACCTCGGTGTCTCCGGTTTCGCGACGCACGCCGTCGTCAATCGGGCCAGCGCCGTCCCGGTGCCCGGCGACGTGCCGGCCGACGTCGCCGCGCTCCTGGGTTGCGCGGTACTCACCGGTGGCGGCGCGGTGCTCAACGTGGGTCATCCGCGGCCGGGCCAGACGGTCGCGGTGGTCGGGTTGGGGGGCGTGGGCATGGCAGCGCTGCTCACCGCGCTGACCTATGACGACGTCCGCGTCGTCGCCGTAGACCAGCTGCCGGAGAAGTTGGCGGCCGCCCGGCGCCTGGGCGCCCACGACGCCTACACGCCGCAGCAGGCCACCGACGCCGGGGTGAAGGCCGCGGTGGTGGTCGAGGCCGTCGGTCATCCGGCCGCGCTGGAGACCTCGATCGCCATGACGGCGCCCGGCGGGCGCACGGTCACTGTGGGTCTGCCGCCCCCGGCCGCACGAATCACCGTGTCGCCGTTGGGTTTTGTGGCCGAGGGCCGGTCGTTGATCGGCAGTTACCTGGGTTCGGCGGTGCCCAGCCGGGACATCCCCCGGTTCGTCGAGCTGTGGCGGTCGGGCCGGTTGCCGGTGGAATCGCTGGTGTCGTCCACGATTTCGTTGGAGAACATCAATGAGGCGATGGACAACCTGGCCGACGGGACCGCCGTGCGTCAACTGATCAGGTTCGACGGCTAGTCAACGTGCAACGCGCCGCATAGTGCGTGGCCCTGCAGCGCGAACAGTCGTTGCGAGCCAGCCCAGTCGGGCAGCAGCGAATCGAACCCGTGACAGGCGCGCGCGAAGACGTGCAGCTCGGCCGAGACCCCGGCCCGCAGGAGCCGCAGCGCGTAGTCGATCGCCTCGTCGCGGAACGGGTCGATCTCGGCGCACGTGATCAAAGCCGTTGGCAGTCCGGCCAATTCGTCTCGCCGCGCGGGCACCGAGAGCTCCGGCGCGCCGGCCGGCCCCAGGTAGTGGCGCCACATCAATTCGGCGGCCTCGCCGTCGAACGCCGGACTGGTGCGGAACTGCGCCTTCGATCCGGTGACCCGATCGTCGAGCACCGGCTGGTGCAGCAACTGAAACGCCACCGGCGGCAGTGTCTCGTCGGCGGCCCGCTGCGCCAGGCCCGCGGCCACGGTGGCGCCGGCGCTGCTGCCCGCGACGGCCAGGCGCCCCGGGTCCACTCCCAGGTGCCCCGCGTTCGCGGCCACCCACCGCAGCACGGCGCCCGCATCCTCGAGGGCCGCCGGGAACGGGTGCTCGGGGGCGAGCCGGTAGTCCACCGACACCACCGTGCAGCGGCCGCGTCGCGAAAGCTCTACGCATTGGCGATGGTCGGTGTCCAGGTTGCCCAGCGCGAATCCGCCGGCGTGGCAGTACACCACGCCCGGCGCCCCGTCGTCGGGCCCACCGCGATAGATGCGCACCCTGACACCGCCGAATTCCGTCGGCACGTGGCTCTCGACGATCCGGACCCCGGACGCATCGGTCCGCTCCGCGGTCAGCCGGCGGCGTTCGTTGAACGGCTCACGCGCGAGTTGTATTGCGGCCAGCGTAAACTCGGTCCGCGCCGTCGCGACGTCACGCAACGCGGGGTCGAGCCGATCGGCCCCGTCCAGTTCTGTCACCGCGCGCCGCCGGCGCCGCTGCCGACCTTCAGCGGATCTGCAGGCATTGCCCACCGTCGATGACGAGTTCGGAGCCGGTGATGAACGATGCCTCCTCGGACACCAGGAAGGCCACCGCGTCGGCAACCTCACCGGCCTCGCCGATCCGCCCGAACATGGACGTCCCGGCCAGCCGCGCCTGGGTGGCGTCGTCGAGCATCGATGTGGCGATCGGCCCGGGGAAGACGGCGTTGACCCGGATGCCGGAGGGGGCGAGCTCGGCCGCGGCGGTCTGGGTGAGCCCGCGCAACGCCCACTTCGATGATCCGTAGGCGCTGTGCTGCGGGAAGGGGCGGATGGCGCCGGTGCTGCAGATGTTGACGATCGAGGCATTCGGCGCCGTGCGTAGCTGCTCCAGCGCTGCGCGCATCCCGAGGAACGGGCCCAGACAGTTGACCCGCCAGGCGGTTTCGAAGCCGGCGGGTGTCTCCGCGCTCAGCGAGGCCCGGTGTAGCACGCCCGCGCAGTTGACCAGCGTGCTCAGCGAGCCGAAGCGACCGGCGACCTCGGCGACCACCGAGTCCCACTGCTCGGATGCGGTCACGTCGAGCTCGAGGGCGATCAGGTCTTCGTCGTGCGCTTCGCCGACGGCGGTGAGCAGTTCGGCTGCCCGCAGGTCGCACGCGGCCACCGAAAAGCCTTTGTCGCGCAGGCGTTTGGCGATGGCCCAGCCTTGTCCGCCGGCGGCGCCGGTCACCAGTGCGACGCGTTGATTCATGCCGGGTTCACCTCGCGACTGTCGGCCAATTTGGCGCAGGTGGCGCAGCGGCGGCTCGCGTCGTCGTCCGTCATTGCGTGGCCTCGCGCAGGTGCTCCGCGGCGCCGCGTCGCAGCGCCTGTGACTCGGCCGCCAGGGTGATCATGCCGAATCCCAACTGTGCCATGGCGTGACCCGTCTTGCCGTCCCCGGCGTGAATGCCGGTGACCAGACCCGCGTCCGACGCCGCCCGATGGATGCGCACGATCGCGTCGAGCACCTCCGGATGCCGGGTGGCGCCGACGACACCGGCGCCCAGCGAAATGGCCAGATCGGCTGGGCCGACGTAGATTCCGGTCAGGCCGTCGACGGCGCAGATGTCGTGGATGCCGGAGAGCGCGGCCGCGGTCTCGATCATCGCGAACACGCCGGCCCGTGACTCGTGGGCGGTCGGGTCGTGCCCGAGGCTGGCGCGCAGCGGACCGAAGCTGCGCACGCCCCGCGGCGGGTAGCGGGTGGCGGCCACCGCCGCGGCGGCCTGGTCCGCCGACTCGATCATCGCGATGACGACGGCGTCCGCACCCGCGTCGAGCACCCGCCCGATCGGCGCCGCGTCGGCGTTGGGCAGGCGGACCACCGTGGCGACGGGCACGTGCTCGATGCGGCGCAGGATGCGCGCGATGTCGGCGTCGTCGAGGTAGCCGTGTTGCGCGTCGAAGCCGACGTAATCGTAACCGGCGCGGGCGAATTCCTCCGGCCCCAGTTCCGTTGGGCCGGTGATCCAGCCGCCGAATATCGGGGCTTTGCGGCTCAGCGCCTGCTGTAAATTGCTCGGCGAAGTCATGGCGCACCGGCGATGGCGATCTTGATGCGTTCGGCGACCGGCCGGCAGGCCAGTTCGAAGGCGTCCTGCACCTGGTCGACGCCGTAGGTGTGGGTGAGGTAGGCGCCCAGCAGCCGGGGGTGCTCGGCGGCGAACTTGCCGGCAAGCTCCAGCATCCGCCGGCGGTCCAGTGTCACACCGGATTTCAGAGTCAGGTTGTTGCGTAGCATCGCCCGCATGCTGATCGGATACATTTCGTCGTCGGCGACACCGAAATAAAACACGGTGCCGCCGGGGGCGGCGGCGTCGATGGCGTGGTTCAGGGTGGCGACCTGATGGCCGACGGCCTCGATTACCACGTCCGCGCGGTCCGCGCCCTCGAGCTGGCTCACCCAGCGGTCGCTGGTGGCGCGCACCGGGTCGTCGACCCCGAAAGCCTCTGCCAGGCCGTGGCGTTCGATCGGGTCGACGCCGGTGACGCGTCGCGCCCCCGCCGCCTTGGCGACATAGGAGAACAACAGCCCGATGGACCCTTGGCCGATGATCGCGACGTGCCGGCCGGCCAGGTCGCCGAGCTGTCCGCAGGCGTAGAGGACGCAGGCCAGCGGTTGCAGCCCGACCGCCTGGGCGGGGGTCAGCGCCGGATCGTAGGACGCCAGTCCGTCGCCGTCGCTGACGATGCGTTCCATCATGCCGTCGAATCCGGAGGCCCAGCCGACCACCTGATCGCCGGGGCGGTGGGCGGGGTGCCGGCTGGCGATCACCTCGCCGGCGACCTCGTGGATGGGGAAGCCGTCTTTCTCGGGACCGCTTCGGCCGTCGTCACCGGGGATCCGTCCCCGGGCACCGCGGAAGGCCGGCAGATCGCTGCCGCAAACGCCCGCGGCCGAAAACCGCAACAGCACCTGCCCGTCGGCCAGGCACTCGGGGGTCTTGTCGTCGATCGTGGTGCGCTCGAACAGATACGGGGCGATGATCCGATAGGACCACACGTCAGACCTCCACCGGAATGTTGTTCCAGCCCCATTGGAAGCTGGACGGCAGCCGGGTGGCCGAGTCGGCCTGGATCGCGTAGTCGGGCACCCGGCGAAGCCATTCGGCCAGCAGCACAGCCACTTCCAGCCGCGCCAGGTGATATCCGATGCAGAAGTGCTGGCCGCGGCCGAATGCCAGCGAGCGGCGGATGGGCCGGTCCCAGATGAATTCGTCGGGCTCGGGGTACTCCCGCTCGTCGCGGTTGGCCGAGGCGAGCAGGGTGATGACGCGCTGGCCCGGATTCAGGGTTTCGCCGTGAATCTCGAAGGGCTTGCGCACCGTGCGCGCGAACCACTGTGCGGGTGCGCAGAATCGGATCATCTCGTCGCGCGCGACGAGCACGTTGTTGTCCAGGTCGGCGCGTACGGCGGCCAGCTGCTCGGGCCGCCGGCTGAGCTCCCAGAGGCCGTGGGCGACTATTTTGGGCACCGTCTCGGTTCCCCCGATGAAGATGCACAGCATCTGGGTCGCGACTTCCATGTCGTCGAGCGCGCTGCCGTCGGGCAGGTGATAGCCCAGCAGGCCGTCGACCACGTCCAGTGGTGTCCCGGACGAATCGGCGCGGCGGCGCGCGACCGCGGGCAGCAGGTATTCGAAATAGTTGGGCCGCGCCTGGCCGGTGTCCACACCGACGCCCGGCTGAGCGAGGCTGCCGGCGTTGACGGTGGCGAGGACTTGCGGTGCGAGATCGGTTGGAATACCGCATAATTCGCAGACGATTGCGGCCACCACGATTCCGCCATAGTCCTGGGTCAGGTCGAACGCACCGCCCGGGAGCAGCGCGTCGAGGCGTTCGTTGGCCAACGCGCGGATCCGGCCCTCCAGGTCGGTGACCGATCGCGGCCGAAACGGCCGCGAGTGGGTGCGCCGGATCTCGCCGTAGAGGTCCGCGTCGAACATGGCGTGAAACGGCAGTGGGTGCAGGGGCGGGTCGGCGACCGGCCCGCTGTTGTGCTGGGCCAGAACCGATGCCGGCGGCAGCGTGCCTTCGGAGGCGACGAACGTGCCGTTGTTGACTTCCAGCACCGCCCAGATGTCCTCGAAGCGTGACAGCGCGAACGTGTCCCACTGCGGCATGTAGTACACGGGGTGGTGGTCGCGCAGTGTCTTGTAGTACGGCAATGGGTTGGCCATCACCGCCGCGTCGAACGGGTCATACCGAAAGTCGTTGATGGTCAAGGCGTTCAGCCGCTCCGTCACTGCAGCGGCGATGGCGGGAGGGCCTGCAGAATGGAATCCTCCCAGCCGTCACGCAACGCGGGCGCCACGCTCATCCACGTGACGATCTCGGCCGGTGGGCTCTCCTTCCAGGACGGATAGTGCTCGGCGAAGCAGTCCCAGCCGCCGTCCAGCGCCCAGTAGTGGATCACTTCGTTGTAGCGGAAGGTCGTGGTGAACGATCCGAGCCAGCGCTTGCCGGTCCGTTCCGACCACGGAACGTAGAGCCGCTCCAGTTCGCGGATGTAGTCGTCCTGGCGTCCCGGTTTGGTCTGCATGATCTCTTGGATCACCAGCGGCGCGGTGAAATTGGCTTCGCGCAGCTGGGCGAGCGTCTTGTTGCTGGGCCCGGGGTACATGATGCGGCCCTCCCCCGAAGCGCCGACGTCAGCCAGGAACGCCGCCCATTTGCCGGATGCGGCCTCGTGGCTGCCGCCGCGGGCCTGCGCGGCCCCGATCCTGGCGTAGTCGGCGAAGCCGTCGATCTCCCAGATGACCGTCACCTGGGGCCAGTGACCGTTGTACGGCGTGGACTCCCAAATCGCGAACAGCCGAGCGCCGAGTTGCTCCATCATCGGTTGATAGGTGTCGGCGAAGATCTCGGTGAACCGGTCGCTGCGCCCGGAGCCCAGCGAAATCGTCTCGTGCAAGTAGAGCAGGGTGTGTCCGAAGTATTTCTTCATCGGGCTAGTCGAGCCGGATCAGCTCTGAGGCGGCCCCCAAGCCCACGTCACACAGCAACATCTCGGTGGCATCGACCGTCGCGCCCGGAATGCCCGCCGCCGCAAGCGCATAGCTCTTGAACATGCGGGCCGCGCCGCTGAGCAGATGCTGCGCACGCGTCGTCGCACGGTTCACCCCCAGGGGCCATCCCTCACCCCAAAGGGCGACCTCGATCAGCGGGTTGTCCAGTGACTCGAGCACGGCCTCACGCACCCGGGCGTCGGCGGTGAACGCCTGAGCGCTGACGGCCAGGCTCGTCGAGCCCGCGCACACGCCGGCAAGCTCGGGCTCGAGGTCCGCCGCCCGCACCCCCAGGATGCGCAGCGACCGGGTATCGCAGCCCCGCGGGAGCAGCACGGTCACCTCCCAACCGGCCATGGCCCGGTCGTAGAGCCAACCGCCGGCCGACTGCACGACATCCGCGGCGCTGGCCGCGACCACGTCGAGCCGGTAACGCAGACCCTCGCCGGTTGCGCGGGCTGCTTCCGCAGCGCCGCTCTTGCTGATGTCGAACGTGGGAGCGACCATCGATCCATTCCTCACCACCAGTTCGCTGGCGGGTCACAAGCGCTTGTCTTGGGCTGGAGCCGCGTCACGCGCGGGCCGATGCGACTCACCGGACAGGGTGACACTTCTTGCGGAATTTGTAAAGCTACCGCCGGCCCGTCAGGACCCGCGGCGGGCCTTGAGGTCGGCCAGCACTTCCGCGGTGTGTTGCCCGAGTTCCGGTGCCGCAGAACGCGGTGCCCACGGAGTCCCGTGAAAATCCGCCGGTGTGGCAACCATCGGCACGGCGGCTTCGCCGTCGGGGACGTCGACGATGCCGCCCGCGGCGTGGAACTGCTCGTCGGCGACGACGTCCTCGAGGGAGTTGATCGGTGACCAGAAGAAGTCCGGTTCGCCGGCGAACACCTCCGCCCATTCGTCGAGGGGGCGCGTCGCGAAGATGTCATCCAAAGCGGCGATCAGCTCGGTCGAGTTGACGGCGCGGGAACGGGCATCGGCGAATCGGGGATCGTCGCGCCACTCGGGCCGGCCCACCGCCCGGCACAGCGCCGGCCAATGCCGCTCGGCCTCCAGGCCGACGATCCAGAACCGCCGGCCGTCGGCCGCGGCATAGTTGTTCATGCACGGATTGCCCATGGTTTCGCGCTGCCCGATCGCGATCGGCTGTCCGCTCATCAGATAGGTGTTGAGGTCGAAGCTGACGGTGTAGGCACCCTGCCGGTAGAGCGAGGTGGTCACCAGCTGACCCGTCCCGGTCCGTTCGCGCGCGAGCAGGGCCGCGCATACGGCCGCGGCCATCGTCATCCCGGCGGAGTGGTCGCCCATGCCGCCGCGCTGGAACGGGGGCGTGTCGCCGGGGCGGGTGAGCAGGTGGGCCACCCCGGCCCGGGACCAGAAGGCGGCGACGTCGAAGGCGGCCCGGTCGGCATCCGGCCCGTCTTCGCCGTACCCGGTGATGAGCCCGTAGACCAGACGCGGATTGGTCGCCGACACCGCCTCGAAGTCCAGGCCGAGGCGCCGTAGCGCGCCGGGCCGCACATTGGTCAGGAAAACGTCTGCCTCGGCGAGCAATTCGAATGCGGTGGCCCGGCCGTCGTCGGTCCCGAGATCCAGCACGACGCTGCGCTTGGACCGGTTGTCCATCTCGAACGGCGGGTTCAAGCCCAAATCGCAGCCCAGCATCCGGCCGAACATGCGCGCCGGATCACCGGCCGGCGGCTCGATCTTGATCACGTCGGCGCCCCAGTCCGCGAGGATGCCGCCGGCTGCGGGGCCGGCCACCCAGACCCCGAGTTCGACGACTTTGACGCCTGCTACCGGTCCCGCCATGGGTAAGTTCCCGCTCTCTGCTATCCGAGCTGGGGGTACCACCCACTTGTGGGGGACACGCCAGCGCAACGCCGCATACCGAGTGCCACGCTAGCGTGACGTTCAGCGGCCTTAGGCTTGCGCACATGAGTCTGGTGGCCGGGCGTGGTCCGCTCAGTAGCGATCCCGCGGGACGCTTCTCGCCCGCGATACCCGACGACGTCGTCTACGTCGAACCGCATCCCCGGCGCGTGCAGGCCGTCAGGGATGGCCGCGTGGTGATCGACACCGAGCGGGCGCTCATGGTGCACCGGCGCGGCCGGCCGCTGAGCTACGCCTTCGCGGCCGACGAGGTAGGCGACCTACCCGGCGAGCCGGAACCCGCGGCGCCCGGTTTCGTCCAGGTGCCCTGGGACGCGGTCGACACCTGGCTGGAAGAGGGGCGCAAACTCGTGCACTATCCGCCCAATCCCTATCACCGCGTCGACTGCCGTCCGACGCAACGCCGCCTGCGTGTGCGCGTCGACGGGACAACGCTGGTGGACACCGACGACACCGTCATCCTCTTCGAGACCGCGCTTGCCCCGCGGCTCTACGTCGATCCGGCACACGTGCGCACCGATCTGCTGCGGCGCTCCGAGACGTCGAGTTATTGCAATTACAAAGGGGTTGCGACGTACTGGTCGTTCGTCTCCGGCGACCGGGTTGTCGAGGACGTCGCCTGGAGCTATCCCGGCCCGCCGCCGGAAAGCCTGCCCATCAAGGGATTCCTCAGTTTCGACGACACGCGCGCCGAGGTGATGGCCGAGCTGCCGGTCAGCGACCGTAGCTAGGGCGACCGAGACCCAGCTCGTGCTGGGCGATCATGTTGCGGAACACCTCCATCGTGCCGCCGTAGATGCCGGCGGGCACGCCGTGCCGGAAGATGAACTCGATGCCGCCGTCATCCGCGGAACCCGTTGTCTCCGTGGGCAATGTCGATGCCGTACCCAGCAGGTCCATCAACTCCTGGGAGGCCTCCCGCATCGTCTGGATGAGCGCTACCCGCCCGTACATCCCGGGGGTCGACATGGCCGCCTCGATCCGGGCCATGTTGCGCCCGAGCCGGTATTTCGTCGCATCGTCATCGATCGGGCGCCGCCCGGCCGCATCGGGCTTCGACAGGACGGCTGCCACTCCATCGGCCGCCTCGGCCATCAGGTGGCCATGCTCTGACAACATCGAAATGTTCTGCAGGCCATGGTCTTCGGTTTCGGTGATGCCGTGTTCCGCGTCGAGGGCGAACCGCATCACCGTCCAGCCGCCGTTGACCTCGCCGATCCGGTAGAGATCATCGACCCGTACGTCGCTGTAATACACGATGTTGGTGCGGTCGCCGTCGAGCGTGCGAATGCCCTGGATCTCGATGCCCGGCGAATCCAGCGGCACCAGGAACATGGTGAGGTTCTTGTGTTTGCGGCCCTGCGGATCGGTGTTGGTGAGCAGGAAGACGTACTGGGCGTTCTGCGCGTTCGAGGTGAACATCTTGGAGCCGTTGATGATCCAGCTCGACCCGTCCGCCTCGCGCACGGCTCGGGTCTTGCAGGTGGCGACGTCGGAGCCACCCTCGGGCTCGGTGTAGCCCAGGCACAGCCGGATTGCGCCGGACAACACCCCCGGCAGGATCGCGTCGGCGAGTTCGGGCGCCCCGAATTGTTCGACCAACCGCGCGACTGTCGCCGTGGTGCCCCAGTGAAACCACGGCGTGTGCGCGCGACCGATCTCTAGGTGGAAGATCCGCCGCCGCACCGGATCGAATCCCCCTTCGGACTCCAGCTGATAGTCCGACGTCAGGTAGCCCTCTTTGCCCAAAGCCAAATGCACTGGCTCACTGAAGTTTTCGCCGGTCTCTCGATCGCGCCGCCGCACTTCGTCGGTGACGTGTTCGGCGATGAACGCCCGGGTCCGGTCGAAGAAGTCCTGATCCTCGGGCGAGAGCACTACACGGGAGAAGTCCATGTGACGCCTCTGATCACGCCGCGTCGACGACCAGGCTGCGGAACCGGTCGAGGGTCTCGAGCGCGTGCGTCATGCTGTCGCCGGGCAGGTGAATGCTGACCCACGTCACGCCCAGCTTCGCCAGATTGTCCAGGCCCTCGAGGTAGGCGTCGGCGTTGAAGTCGTCACTCGCGGGGCTGCCGCCCTCGAAGTTGGTGAAGGTGATGTCGATGGATGACCAATCCCGGCCCGCCGCATCGCATCTGCGCCGCAGATCGTCGATGCCGTCGGCGAGCTTCTGCGGCGAGTCGATGACGGCGGTGCCGGCCGTCTGGGCCAGCTGCGGCGGCGCGGGGAAGGGGCACCACCCGTCGCCGTACTGGGCCACCCGCTGCCGCGAAGAGGACGTGTTGCCGCCGATCCAGAGCGGCGGGTGCGGATCGCTGACCGGGCGGGGATGCGCGGTGATGCCGCGCGCGCTGAAATGCTTGCCCTCGAACGAGATATCGTCGCCGGTCCAGATGGCCCGGATCACCTGTAGGGATTCCTCGAACAGCTCGGCGCGCTCGTCGTAGCTGACCCCCAGCGCCGCGAACTCGCGCTTGAGGTAACCCACTCCCACCGCGAGCGTGAATCGGCCGCCGGAGAGCAGGTCCAGGGTGGCACCGGCCTTGGCCACCACGAACGGGTTTCGGTACGGCAGCACCACGATGTTGGGTATCAGCCGCAGCGTGGACGTGGTGGCCGCCGCGAAACCCAAGGCGACAAAGGGATCCAACGCGTCGTGCCCGCCGGCCTCCAGCCATCGCTGCGAGGGCGCCGGGTGATCGGTGAAGCCGAAGCCGTGGATCCCGGCCGCCTCGGTCGCCGCGGCCACCTTGCCGATACCGTCCCCACTCACCAACTCCGGGTTGTACGGATGGCTGTGCATCGGGTGGGTGATGGTGAACCGCATGGCCTTAGAACCGCGCGCGCGAGTCGATCGCCGTGTCGCTGGTGCGCAGCGGGCGGATCAGCGCCTCCTGGGCGAACGAGGCCAGCAGCTCACCCTCTTGCGCGTGCACGGTGCCGCGCACGTACGACATGCCCGCGCCGACCTGGGTGCTCTCGTGTGTGTAGAGCAGCCACCCGGTCCAGTCCACCGGTTCGTGGAAGGCGACCGAGATGCTCATCGGTGCGGTCGACACGGTCAGGTGCGCCTGGGCGGTGCCGATGCCCTCGTGCGCGCGCATGGTGGTCGAGATGCCTAGATGGCCGGTGAAGTAGGCGAGTAGCGCCTTGGCCAACTCGTCACGGGTCGGGATCGGGTCGTAGTGCAACCAGGCGTAGAGCTCCGGCGGGCCGACCTCGTCGGGGCTGTTGACGTCGACCACGTCGACCAGGCGTAGCTCGCGACCGACCATCGGCATCGGTGAGGGGTGCGCGTCGGCCGGGGCGGCGACCTCGGGGCGCGGCAGGTGGTGCCGGATGACGTCGTCGGTCGGAACGTCGGCGAGCACGGTGATGCTCAGGCAGCGCCGGCCGTTCTGGTGCACGGCGACCACCGCGGTGGCGGTGGAGCGGCCTTCGGACACCACGTCGAGAACCAGCTCGATGGGCGGGCCGACCGTGATCGCCCGCGAGAAGACCGCATGAGCCGAGCGCACCGACTTGTCCGGAAATCGCTTCGCCACAGCGACGATCGCCTGCGCGAGCACCTGGGTGCCCTCCACCACCTGGCGTTCGTCGCCCACGGCGATGCCGGTCTGGCCGGTGAATCGGTCTTGCCCGTCGCCCTGCACGTCGAACAGATCCAGCAGGCCCTGCACGGTCCACTCGGTCTGCTCGGATTCCTCAGACGCCTTCGTCAACCCACTTCACCCTCTCGCGCTCGCGGCTCAGCGCTCAGCGTGACACTTTGCGTAGGATTTGTAAAGGTTGGCTAACAGACGGCGGCCGAGCCGAGTGGTCAAACGACCGGATGCGTGGGGCGGCAACGCAATTGGGCATTGCCGCCACTACTCCGGGAACCGCGTTCACGCGCCAGGCGGGGGTGGCGCGCCAGCTTGCGCTATCGGCAGATTGACACCGGTACCTGCGGTGCGTGACACTTTTTCGGTGTTTTGTAAAGCGGTCCGATTTGCCGAAGGCCGGGACGAATGATTCCCGAGCCGTTGGCCAACGGATTCTGCTTCGGCGAGGGCCCGCGCTGGTTCGAGGGCCTGTTGTGGTTCTCCGACATGCTGGGCGAAGCCGTCCACACCGCGACCATGGGCGGATCGCTGACCACACTGCCGCTGCCCGGGCACTCACCGTCGGGCCTGGGCTTCCGGCCCGACGGGTCGCTGCTGATCGCCTCGACCGAAGACCGCCAGGTGCTGCGCTATGACGGCGAAACCGTCGTCACCATCGCCGATCTCGCCGACGTCGCGCCGGCCGCCCTGGGCGACATGGTCATCGACGACGCGGGCCGCGCCTACATCGGCTGCCAGGCACTGCGCGGTGGGGTCATCATTGCGCTGGATCCCGACGATGGCGCCACCGTCGTGGCCGACGACCTCGACTTCCCCAACGGCATGGCGATCACCCCGGACCGCGGGACGCTGATCGTCGCCGAGTCGACGGCCCGGCGGCTGACGGCGTTTTCCATCAGCGACGCCGGCGCACTGTCCGAGCGCCGCGTCTTCGCCGACGGACTGGACGGGCCGCCCGACGGCATCGCGCTGGACGCCGACGGCGGGGTGTGGACATCCATGACGTTGGCGCACCAGTTCGAGCGGATCGTGGCGGACGGCACCGTGACCGACCGCATCGACATGGGCGACCGGGTGGCCATCGCCTGCGCCCTCGGCGGTCCGCAACGCCGCACCCTGTTTCTGTTGTCGAGTACGGAGGCATATCCTCAGCGCCTGATCGGCACCCGGCTTTCCCGGCTGGATGCCATCACGGTGACCACTCCCGGCGCCGGCCTGCCCTGACCGAGAGGTTGACGATGACCGACGCCTATTACGAGCTGATGGACCCTGTCGGCGACGACGACGCCGCGCTGGGCGAGAAGTTCCGGGCGACCGACCTGGCCCGCGGTACCTGGTCGGCGGCCATCCAGCATGGCGGCCCGGTGTCGGCGCTGCTGGTCCGGGCGCTGGAGCGGTGCGATCAGCGCGACGACACCCGCCTGTCCCGCGTCGTCATCGACCTGCTGGGCGGGGTCCCGGCCGAGGGCGATCTGTGGGTGCGCGCTGAGGTGCAACGCCCCGGCAAGCAGATCGAATTGCTCAGCGCCGAGATGCTGGCCCCGGGGCCCGACGGCACCCCACGGCCGGTAGCGCGTGCCACCGGATGGCGGTTGCAGCACCAGGACACGCAGTCTCTGGCGCACGCGGCGGCGCCGCTGCCGCGGCCGCGGGCCGAGGCCTTCAACCGCAACCTCAAGGCCCGGGACTGGGACCGTAACTACGTGCACAGCCTGGAGTGGCTGTGGCTGACCGAGCCGCTCAGCGAGGGCCCGGGCGAATCGTGGATCAACCCGACCGTGGACCTGGTCAACGGCGAATCCATGACGCAGCTGGAACGGCTGTTCGCGGTGGCCGACTGCGCCAACGGCATCGGCAGCAAGCTGGACATCACCAAGTGGACGTTCCTCAACACCGATCTGGCGGTGCACGTGTTTCGCGTGCCGGATGGGGACTGGATCGGCATTCGAGCGCAGACCAGCTACGGGCCGGACGGCATCGGGACGACCATCGGCACGTTGTTCGACGAGCAGGGCGCGGTCGGCGCCATCCAGCAGTCGGTGCTGGTGCGCCGGCGCCCGCCTCGGGCCTAACGTGGGAGCGGATGACCATGACACCTCGGCAACACTGCGAAAAGTGTGAATCATGAGCCAGCCGGCCCGGGCGACGGCGATCGCCGATAACGACACCTCGACGCGTCAGCGCATCCTGGCGGCCACCGCCGAGGTGCTCGGCCGTAACGGCAAGACCAAGCTCAGCCTGTCCGACGTCGCCACCCAGGCCGGGGTCTCCCGCCCCACGCTGTATCGCTGGTTCGCATCCAAAGAGGAGTTGCTGTCGGCGTTTTCGGCCTACGAGCGCCAGATCTTCGAAAGCGGATTGGTGAAGGCCACCGCGGGGTTGAAGGGCGTGGACAAGCTCGACGCCGTGCTGCGGTTCATCGTCGAATACCAGCATTCGTACTCCGGGGTGCGCATGGTCGACGTCGAGCCCGAGCACACCATCGCCCAGTTCTCCTGGGTCATCCCGCAGATGCGCGAGGGCCTGCAACGCCATTTGCCCGGACCCAACGCGGCGGTCAAAGCGGCGACGGTCATCCGGATTGCGATATCGCACTACATCGTGCGCAGCGATGACGCCGACCAGTTTCTGGCACAGCTGCGGCACGCGGTGGGCATCAAGGGGAGTTAGTCGAACAACACCGCGGCGTTGAGGTAACCCGTCGGGTCCAGCGCGGCCTTGACCGTGCGCATCGCGGCGATGTCGGCGGGCCCGCGGGACATGGCGAGGTAGGGCCGCTTGCGGCTGCCGACGCCGTGTTCGGAGCTGACGTTGCCGCCGGATCGCGCGATGAGTTCCATCATCGGCTCGTACAGCGCCCGTTCGCGATCGGCCGGGCAGCGCAACACGTTCAGGTGCAGGTTGCCCTCGCCGACGTGGCCGAACAGCACCGGCAGCGCGTCGGGGGCGTGTGTGCGAACCAAATCGATTGCGTGTCTTTCGAATTCGCTGACCGCCGACAGGGGCAGCGACACATCGAATTTCAGCGGTGGCCCGTAGACACCGAGCACGTCGGCCAGCGATTCGCGCACCTGCCACAACCGTTGCTGCGCAGCAAGATCCACGCCGACCGCGGGATCGGCGCACATCGGCACGTCGTCGAGCAGGCCGGCGAGCCGTTCGGTCTGGTCGTGATCGGCGGCCAGCTCGACCAGCAGCAGCCAGTCGCCGGCGACCGGGGCGCCGACCCCGCGGTGTTCGGCGGTCAGCGCAGCGGCGCGGCCGTCGATCAGTTCCAGTGCCGCTATGCCGTCCGCATCGCGGAAGGTGCGCCCGGCGGCCACCAACGCGTCGAGGTCGGCGAACCCGCAGATCGCCGTCACCCGGTGCGACGGGGTGGCGTGTAGCCGCAGGTCCAGCTCGGTGATGACGCCGAGCGTGCCCTCGGCGCCCACGAACAGCGCCGGCAGGTCGTAGCCGGTGTTGTCGCGACGCACCCGGCTGTGCCGGCGCAGCAGCGTGCCGTCGGGCAGCGCCACCTGGACGCCGACCACCTGCTCGCCCATGTTGCCGTAGCGGACCGTGCGCAGGCCGCCGGCGTTCGTCGACGCCATGCCGCCGACCGTCGCGGTGTCCCGGGCCGCCAGATCCACGCCGAACACCAAACCCGCTGCGCCCGAGGCCCGTTGCACCGCGGCCAGGGTGGCTCCGGCGCCGGCCTCGATGCGCCGTTCGACGGTGTCGACCTCACCGACGGCGTGCAGCCGCTCGGTGGACAACAACACGTCGTCGTGCTCGGGAACGGTGCCGGCCACCAGCGAGGTCCGGCCGCCCTGCACCGTCACGTGCGCGCCGGCGTCGCGGCACACCCGCAGCACCTCGGCGACCTCCTCGGCCGTGCCCGGCCGCACCAGCGCGCTCGCCTTACCGCGGTAGCGGCCGGTGTGGTCGACGCTGCGCGCCGTCAGCACGTCGGGATCGGTGACGACGTGATTCGATCCGACCAGGCCCGCCAGGCTGCGCAGCATCTACACCATCCCCTACGCCGAACGTGCACTGACGGCGGAAAACAAACCCGATTGTCCCAGTGAGTGCACGCTCGGCGTCAACAGCCCGCCCCGCGCTAGAACTCCTTGTGATTCACGTCGGTGACCAGGCCGCCGTCCATCACGTACTCGCTGCCCGTGGAGTACGACGACTCGTCGCTGGCCAGGAAAAGCACGAACGTCGCGACTTCCCGGACCTCACCCGGACGTCCGAGCGGGATCGTCACCATGTCCTCGGGCAGGTGGGCGGTCATCGGGGTGCGGATGAACCCCGGGTGCACCGAGTTCACCCGAATGTTGTGCGGCGCCAGCTCCAACGCCGCCGACTTCGCCAACCCGCGCACGCCCCACTTCGACGCGACGTAGGGATGCACCATGGGCGCCCCGCGCAGGCCCTCGATGGACGACACGTTGATGATCGAGCCGCCGCCGGCCGCGATCATCGGCTCAACCGACGCCCGCATGCCCAGGAACGTCCCCGTCAGGTTGACGTCAATCACCTTCTGCCACTTGGCCAGATCGAAACTCCTCAGCGGACCGAGCGCCACGGTGCCGGCATTGTTGACCAGCACGTTGAGCTTGCCGAATTCGCCGACCGCGGTGGCGACCGCGGCGTCCCACTGGTCGGGCTGGGTGACATCGAGGTGCACGTAGCGCGCGGAGTCGCCGATCTCGTCGGCCAGTGCCTTGCCCTGGTCGTCCAGGATGTCGCCGATCACGACCTTGGCGCCCTCCTCGACCAGCAGCCGTGCGTCTTCGGCGCCCATACCGCCAGCGGCACCGCTGATCAGCGCTACCTTGCCGTCTACCCGACCCACGCGGGTCTCCTTTCGATTCAGGTGGTCACCAAAGTGCTTGGTGCGTAAAGGCTTTTGCCCGTTACCAGCGGAAGATCAAGCGTGGTCCGAATGCCCGGCGGCGCCGCGATCACCGCGGGAATGGCGTTGACGACGCGGCCCGCGGCGCCCGCGATCGCCGCGTGGTTGTGATCGCCCTTGCGGCTGCTGGGAACGATGTCGACGGCGTATGACGGCTCGCCGGTGATCTCGACGCGGTACGAGCCGTCGCCGGAGGCGGGCTGGGGCAGGTCTGGACGCAGGTCCGGGCGCAACCGGGTGACGTGCTCGATGACGATGGCCGGGTGGCCCTTGACCATGCCGCGAATCTCGAACTGCAGCACGGCCACGGTGCCCTTGGCCACGTGCCCCACCGCGATGTCGAAATCCTCCGGTGCGGGCTCGCGCTGGTAGGACTCGGTGATCTCGTCGACCTCGATGCCGAGGCCGGCAGCCAGCTGCCGGATCGCGGTACCCCAGGCGATGCTGAGGATGCCCGGCTGCAGCAGCATCGGGATCTCGTTCATGGGCTTGGCGAACCCCATGTAGTCCATGACCTCGGTGCCGTTGTACGACGCGTAGTCGTGAATCTCCATGCAGCGCACCTGCTCGATGCGCTGACAGGTGCCGGCGAGCGCGAACGGGATCAGGTCGTTGGCAAATCCGGGGTCGACGCCGCTGATGAAGATGCTCGAATTACCTTGCCTGGCAGCGTCTTCCACGCGGGCGATGTACTTGTCCGGCATGACACCCCACGGGAACTGCAGCAGCCCGGGTGACGACCCGACGACGTTGATGCCGGCGGCCAGGATGCGCATGACATCGGCCATCGCCTCGGGCAGCCGGGTGTCACCCATCGCGCAGTACACGACGCAGTCGGGCTTGGCGGCGATGATCGCGTCCAGGTCATCGACGGCCGCGACGCCCGTGACGACGCCGGCGTCCAAACCGACGCCGCACAATTCGCCGGCGTCCCTCCCTACCTTCTCGGGCGTGGAGACGCACACCCCGGCCAATTCGAACTGGGGGTTGGTGATGAGTTCGGCGAGGGCCAGCCCTCCGACATTGCCGGTACCGACGTGCGCGACGCGGATCGCCATTGTGAGTCTCCGTCCGTTGAGCGCTCAGACTTTTCTAGACACTAGTCCATTAATTCGGGAGCGCATACCTCGCTGACTGATCGCGATCGTCCGGGGCAGAATCAATCGCTGATGACACAGCGCGAAGACATTCGGTTCCCGTCCGGCGACGACCTGATCAGCGCCTGGCTCTACCGGCCCGCGGCCAGCGGGCCCGTGCCGCTGTTGGTGATGGCGCACGGTCTGGGCGCCGTGCGAAGCATGCGACTGGACGCGTACGCCGAACGCTTCAGCGCGGCCGGCTATGCGTGCCTGGTGTTCGACTATCGCAACTTCGGCGATAGCGAGGGCTTGCCTCGGCAGGTCCTCGACGTCGGCATGCAGCTCGCCGACTGGGCCGCGGCCGTCGCCTTTGCCCGCACCATCCAGGGAATCGACCACGATCGAATCGGGTTGTGGGGCACCTCTTTTGCGGGCGGTCACGTCATCGCCACCGCGGCGCGACAGCCGGGTATCGCCGCGGCCGTCGCCCAATGCCCCTTCACCGACGGCCTCGCGTCGGCACGCACCATCGGCAACCCGCTGATCACCGCGCGCATCACCGCGCGGGCGGTGCGCGACGTGGTCGCAAGCCGGCTGGGCAGGCCGCCGGTGCTGGTCGCGACGGCCGGCAGGCCCGGCGAGGTCGCGCTGATGAACACGCCCGACGCGTATGCCGGCTACCTGCGGTTGGTGCCCGACGGGATCGAAATGCGCAACGAGGTCGCCGCGCGAATCGCGTTGCAGGTCTTCACCTATCGCCCCGGCCGCGCCACGCCCAAGATCAGCTGCCCGATCTTGTTCTGCGTGTGCGAGGCCGACTCAGTGGCGCCCGCGGCGGCGACGCTGCGCCACGCCGCCAAGGCGCCCCGCGGCGAGGTCAGGCTGTACCCCGAGGGGCATTTCGCGATCTACGTCGACGAGGCCTTCGAACGCGTCGTCGCCGACCAGCTCGCGTTCCTCGACAAGCACCTGCGCGCTTAAGGTCCGAGCGGAGACGTCGTGCGGATGGCTTCGTCGCGGATCAGCCCCCGCAGCAGCGCGGTGCTGAACTCGGCGGCGATCTCCTTGGCCGAGCGCCGGCCGCTTGGCCGCAGCCAGCGGTAGCTGCCCAGCGTCATGCCGATGTAGCCCAGCGCCAGCACGTGCGAGTCGCACGGATAGAACTCGCCGTTGGCGATCCCGCGGTCGATCAGGCCGTGCACGTGGTGGTAGACTTGGGCTTCCTTCTCGCGCACCTCGGCGACCTGCTCGCTGGTGAACCACTCAGTGATGTACGGCTGCTCCTGGAAGTACACCGCGGCCCGTTCCGGATCGCTGGCGATACCGGTGAGCAGCCGAACCGTGTACTGGTAGAGAGCCTCGCGCGCCGTCCAGGACGGGTCGTCGTGCACGGCGGCCAGCGTGCCCTCGGCGGCCTGGCGGTAGATGTCGAACAGAATCAGCGACTTGCTGGCGTAGTAGTGATAGACGGTCGCCTTGTTCAAGCCGATCACGTCGGCCACGTCGTCCATTCGGGTGCCGTGATAGCCGCGCGCAGCAAACAGCTTGGTCGCGACCGCAAGCAGCTCTTCGCGCCGGGTTAGCCCATTCGGGGTGATGCTGTCGGTGGGCATCTGTTCTCACTATCGTCGGTATGGCCAGGCCAGGGCGGGTGCGGCCAGAATATCTATCAATCAACTGGTTGGACAGTTTATGCAAAACGCCGGGTGTCACGCGCACGCGTATGCGACTAGACTGCCCATCGAACGCGATGAGTCGAGAGGTGGGGACGATGGATCCGAATCCGGATTACGACGCAAGCGACGAGATCGAGTTTTTCCTCCGCTACGTCCCCTGGGGTCTGCGCGGGGTGGTCGACGGAAACGGATACCCGCCGCCGGCCTACCCGCCCGTCTAAACGCCCAGCGCACACGCGCCTTGAGTCGTTACAGCGCCTTGAGTTCCTCGGCGACCTCGGTCACCGATTTCTTCGCGTCGCCGAACAGCATGCTGGTGCCCTCGCCGTAGAACAGCGGGTTGTCGATGCCGGCGAAGCCGGAGTTCATCGACCGTTTGAGCACAATCACCGATTTGGCCTTGTCCACGTTGAGAATCGGCATGCCGTAGATCGGGCTGGACGCGTCGTTGCGGGCCGCCGGGTTGGTGACGTCGTTGGCGCCGATGACGATCGCGACGTCGGTGCGAGAGAATTCGTCGTTGATGTCGTCCATGTCCTTCATGGCGTCGTAGTCGACCTCGGCCTCGGCCAGCAACACGTTCATGTGCCCGGGCATTCGGCCCGCCACCGGGTGGATCGCGTACTTCACCTCGACGCCCTTGTCTTCCAGCAGTGCCGCCATGTCCTTGACGGCGTGCTGGGCCTGCGCGACGGCCAGCCCGTAGCCGGGCACCACGATCACCTGGTTGGCGTAGGCCATCTGGATCGCGGCGTCGGCGGCCGAGGTGGCCTTGACGGTCTTGTCGCCGCCGTCGCCGCCGCTGGGGGCGACGCCGCCACCGCCGAAGCCACCCGCGACGATCGCCGGGATGGATCGGTTCATGGCCTTGGCCATCAGGTTGGTCAGGATCGAACCCGACGCGCCGACGATCATGCCGGCCACGATCATCGCGGTGTTGTTCAGCGCCAGTCCCGCGGCCGCGGCCGAGAGCCCGGTCATCGCGTTCAGCAGCGAGATGACCACGGGCATGTCGGCGCCGCCGATGGGCAGCACCACCATCAGGCCGAGCACGCCGGCAGCGGCCAGCAGCCCGATCATCCACCACAGCGCCGCCCCGCCGCTGCCGGGATGGGCGTGCAGTCCGATCACAACCGCGGCGGCCACGGCGGCGGCCAGCAGCAGCAGGTTGATCGGCTGCTGCGCCCTGCCGAAGCCGATCGGTGATCCGGAGATGATCTCCTGCAGCTTGCCGAACGCGATGATCGATCCCCAGAACGAGATCGAGCCGATGATCGCGGCGAACAACGACGCCACCACGATGTGCACCGTCGGCGACTCGCCGTGCTGGAAGGCCGAAAAGCCGCTGGTCTCAATGAATTCCGAGAGCGCGATCAAAGCGACCGTGCCACCGCCGACGCCGTTGAAGAACGCCACCAGCTGCGGCATGGCCGTCATCTTGGTGTAGCGGGCCGGCGGGACGCCGAGCACGACGCCCACCACGAGGCCGGCGATGATCAGCACCCACTGATCGGTGTGGCGGATCTTGATCAGCGTCGCCGCCACCGCCAGCGCCATCCCCACCGCGGCGATCAGGTTGCCCCGCACCGCCGTCTTGGGTCCGGTCAGGCCCATCAGGCCGTAGATGAAAAGGGCGAACGAAATGATGTACAGGCCGATGACCAAGTAGTTCATTTGGCGGCCGGCTCCTCACTGGCTGCGGGCAGGGGTTTCTTCTTGCCCTTGAACATGCCCAGCATCCGGTCGGTGACGATGAACCCGCCGATGACGTTCAGCGTGCCGAACACGACGGCGACGAACAGGATGATCTGCACCGCCAGCGAGGGGTGCTCGACTGAGCCGAACACCACCAGCGCGCCCAGCACCACGATGCCGTGGATCGCGTTGGTGCCCGACATCAGCGGGGTGTGCAGCGTGTTGGGCACCTTGGAAATGACCGCGAACCCGACGAACCCGGACAGCACCAGGATCGCCAGGTTGGCCAACAGTTCGTCGTACATCTAGGAATCCTTCTGTCCTTGGTCGCGCGTCACGCACGAGTCCGCGATGACTTCGTCGTCGAAGTCCGGCGCCAGCTTGCCGTCGGTGAGCAGCAGGTCCAGCAGGGCGGTGATGTTCTTGCTGTAGAGCTCGCTGGCGTGCTCGGGCATGGTGGCCGGCAGGTTCAGGGGCGAGGCGATGGTGACGTCGTGCTTGACGACCGTCTGCCCTGGCTCGGTGAGCTCGCAGTTACCCCCGGTCTCTCCGGCCAGGTCCACCACGACGCTGCCGGGCTTCATCGCTTCCACCGCCGCCGCGGTGACCAGACGTGGGGCCGGGCGTCCCGGGACCAGCGCCGTGGTGATCACGACGTCGAATCCGCTGATCGCCTTTTCCAGGGCTTTCTGCTGCTGGGCGCGCTCCTCGTCGGTGAGCTCACGGGCGTAGCCGCCCTCACCCGCCGCGTCGATGCCGATGTCGAGCCACTGCGCGCCCACCGAGCGCACTTGGTCGGCCACCTCGGGCCGCACGTCGTACCCGGTGGTGCGCGCGCCCAGCCGCTTGGCCGTCGCCAGCGCCTGCAGCCCGGCCACGCCCACGCCGAGCACCAGCACGGTGGCGGGCTTCACGGTGCCGGCCGCCGTCGTCAGCATCGGGAAGAACCGGGTCGACTCCGCCGCCGCCAGCAGCACGGCCTTGTAGCCGGCCACGTTGCCCTGCGAGGACAGCGCGTCCATCGCCTGGGCCCGGGAGATCCGGGGAATGGCCTCGAGTGCGAATGCCTGCACGCCGGCCTGCTTCAGGGCCCCGATGGAGTTCTCGGCGTTGCGCGGCGCGAGGAAGCCGATCAGCGTCTGGCCGCTGCGCAGCTTGGCGACCTCGGCCTGGGTCGGCGGTGCGACCTTGACCACCACGTCGGCGGCCCAGGCATCCCCGATGCTGGCCCCCGCCTCGGTGTAGAGGGCGTCGGGCAACAGGGCCCGTTCGCCGGCACCGGATTCGACCACCACCGCGACGCCAGTGCCCACCAACGACGCGACCGCCTTCGGCACCAGCGCCACCCGCCGCTCGTCGGCGCCGGACTCGGCGACCACCCCTACCGTCGTCTGCGCATTTGTCATGGCGCGTACATCTACTTTCCGTACTTTTCCGTACTGTCCTGCCGATGGGCGTGGCGCTGGCTCGGCCGCGCGCTTCGCTACCTTAACCAGCTTTCACCGTGGACGTGTGATCGGCTCCGGGCCACCCGAGGCCGGATACCCCGGTCGCCGGCGATCGACCCTCCGGTCGATGCTTCGCCGCCGGGAGGCGATGCAGTAGCGCCCGCGCCGTTGTGAGGTCACAAGACGCGGTTGTTGCGCCGAATGCGGTTGCGCGCTCCTCCGCCCGGCCGCTACCACAGCGGGATGTCGTGACCGTGCTCTGATTCCGGCCGGGGCCCGAAGTAGCGCCGCTGCGATTCGTCGATCGGCACGTCGTTGATGCTGGCTTCGCGGCGCGCCATCAGTCCGGACTCGGTGAACTCCCACAACTCGTTGCCGTAGCTGCGGTACCACTGGCCGGACTGGTCGTGGCACTCGTATTGGAACCGCACCGCGATGCGGTTGTCGTGAAAGTCCCAGAGGCTCTTGCGTAGCGAGTAGTCGAGCTCGCGCTGCCACTTGCGGGTCAGAAACGCAACGATCTCGTCGCGGCCCACGACGCGTTCGCCGCGATTGCGCCATTGCGAATCGACCGTGTAGGCCATGCTGACGCGTTGCGGATCGCGGGTGTTCCACGCGTCCTCGGCCGCCTGCACCTTGTGAATCGCGGTCTCCCGGGTGAACGGCGGGAACGGCGGGCGGGCTTCACTCATGCCTCCATCGTGCCGCCCCGCGGGCGGGCTGACGACCGGAAACGCGGCGACTCGACACGTGTCCTATCGTGACGGGCATGGACTTCGCGATGTCGGCCAAAGCCAGCGACTACCACAAGCGACTGTCCGACTTCATGACCGAGTACGTCTTTCCGGCCGAGGCCGAGTACGACAAATACCGCGAAGAAGCCGGCCCGCGCGATCACACGGTCCCGCCCGTCATCGAGGACCTCAAAGTCAAGGCCAAGGAACGCGGCCTGTGGAACCTGTTCCTGCCGGCCGAATCGGGGTTGACCAACCTTGAATACGCCCCGCTGGCCGAGCTGACCGGCTGGAGCATGGAGCTTGCCCCCGAGGCGGTCAATTGCGCGGCGCCGGACACCGGGAACATGGAGACCTTGCACCTGTTCGCCACCGAGGAGCAGCGCAAGCAGTGGCTGGAGCCGCTGCTGGCCGGCGAGATCCGCAGCGCCTTCTCGATGACCGAGCCGGCGGTCGCCAGCAGCGATGCCCGCAACATCCAGACGGCCATCGTGCGCGACGGCGCCGACTACGTCATCAACGGGCGCAAGTGGTGGACCTCGGGCGCGGCCGACCCGCGCTGCAAGATCCTGATCGTGATGGGCCGCACCAACCCGGAGGCCGCGAGCCACCAGCAGCAGTCGATGGTGCTGGTGCCGATGGACACCCCCGGCGTGACGGTGGTGCGTTCCACGTCGGTGTTCGGCTGGCAGGACCAGCACGGGCACTGCGAAATCATCTACGACAACGTCCGGGTGCCGGCCACCAACCTGCTCGGCGAGGAGGGCGGCGGCTTCGCCATCGCCCAGGCCCGGCTGGGGCCCGGCCGCATCCACCACTGCATGCGCGCTCTCGGCGCTGCCGAACGTGCGCTGGCGCTGATGGTGCACCGCGCGAACAGCCGCGTCGCCTTCGGCCGCCCCCTGGCCGACCAGGGTCTGGTGCAGCAGGCAATCGCCAAGTCGCGCAACGAGATCGACCAGTCCAGGCTGCTCTGCGAGAAGGCGGCGTGGACCATCGACCAGCACGGCAACAAGGCCGCCCATCTACTGGTTTCGCAGATCAAGGCGGTGGCGCCGCAGGTGGCGTGCGACGTCATCGACCGCGCGATCCAGGTGCACGGCGCCGCGGGCGTCAGCGACGACACGGTGCTGGCCCGCCTGTACGGCTGGCACCGCGCCATGCGGATCTTCGACGGGCCCGACGAGGTGCACATGCGCACCATCGCGCGCAGCGAGATCGGCCGCGAGCAGTCCGCGTTCGCCGCGGCGGTGACCCGCGAATGACTGAGGCGTTGCGGGAACTGTCGGGCGCGTGGAATTTTCGCGATGTCGCCGACGGCACACCCGCGCTGCGGCCCGGGCGGCTGTTCCGGTCCGGTGAGCTGAGCCGCCTCGACGACCAGGGCCGCGCCACCCTGAGCGAGTTGGGCATCACCGACGTCGCGGATCTGCGCGCGAATCAGGAAGTCGCGCGGCGCGGCCCGGGGTTGGTTCCCGACGGCGTCGAAATCCACCGGCTCCCCCTGCCCGATCTCGGCGACGATCAGCCCAGCGACGACGACGCGCCGCACGAGACCGCGTTTCGGCGCCTGTTCGAGGGCGACGCGAGCCAGTCCGACGAAGAGGTCAACGAGGCCGCGATCCGGCACATGATCGACGAGTACCGGCAGTTTCCGACCCGCAGCGGGGCGCAACGCGCTGTGCGGCAAGTCTTCTCGATGCTGGCCGCCGGGCGTTCGGTGCTCACGCACTGCTTCGCGGGCAAGGACCGCACCGGCTTCGTGATCGCCACGGTGCTGGAGGTGCTCGACATCGATCGCGACACCATCGTCGCCGACTACCTGCGCAGCAACGCCGCGGTCCCCCAGCTGCGCGACCACATCTACGAGATGATCCAGAGACGGTCCGACGTCGAATTGACCCCAGAGGTGGTCACGTTCACCAAGGCGAGGCTGGCCGACGGGGTCCTCGGTGTACGTCCGGAGTATCTGGACGCCGCGCGCCACGCCATCGATCGGGAGTTCGGGTCGCTGCAGGCGTATCTACGCGAAGCCGGCGTCACCGAAAACGAGGTGGACCGGCTCCGCGCAGAGCTGCTGGCCTGAGTCGCAGGCTCGTGCTTACCCCAGCTTGAAGTCGGCCTGCTTCGCCGCGGACAGATCGGTGATCTCGCCCCACTGCGAGGCGATGTCCTCCACCGACGGCGGCTTGTCGTAGTTGACGCCCTGGTTCTGGAACAGCGCGACGCGCTGCACCTTGCCGCCACCGACCACGAAAACCGATGCGCTGTTGGGGTTTTCCTCGGTGCACAGGTAGGCCACCACCGGGGCGACGTACTCGGGGGTCAGCTTCTCGAGAACTTCCTTGGGGAGGATGTCTTCGGTCATCCGGGTCGCCGCGATCGGGGCGACCGCGTTGGCGTGGATGTTGTACTTCGCACCCTCCAGAGCCAGGCTGTTGATCAAGCCGACCAGGCCGAGTTTGGCCGCGCCGTAGTTGGTTTGGCCGAAGTTGCCGAACAGCCCGCTGGTGGAGGTGGCGACGACCACGCGTCCGTAGCTCTGCTCACGGAAGTGCGGCCATGCGGCGCGGATGACGTTGTAACCGCCGTAGAGGTGCACCTTGAGCACGGCGTCCCAGTTCTCGAAGGACATCTTGTGGAAGGTGCCGTCGCGCAGGATGCCGGCGTTGCTGACCACGCCGTGCACGGCGCCGAATTCGTCGAGCGCGGTCTTGACGATGTTCTCGGCGCCCTCGGACTCGGCGACGCTGTCGTAGTTGGCGACCGCCCGCCCGCCGGCGTCCTTGATCTCCTTGACCACATCGTCGGCCATGTTGTGGCCGGCGCCGGTGCCGTCGCGCGAGCCGCCGAGGTCGTTGACGACAACGCTGGCGCCCTCCTTGGCGAGGGTCAGGGCGTAGTCACGGCCCAGTCCTCCACCGGCTCCGGTGACGATGATGACGCGATCCTGCACTCCGGGCATAAGTTTCCTCTCCGTATGAAAAGTTGTGTCGAGCAAGTGATTTCGTGCGGGAAAACGATTCCTAGAACATCCGGCGGGCCATCTTCATGGCGCGGTCGGTGTAGGGCGGGTAGATGAAGCTCGACAGGTCGGGGCGGGTCGGCTTGGTCAGCACCGACTTGCGGTGGCTGAATTCCTCGAAACCGAACTTGCCGTGGTAGGCACCCATTCCCGATGCGCCGACGCCACCGAACGGCAGCTTGGCCGTCGACACCTGGAAGGCGAGGTGGTTGACCAACATTCCGCCGGCGGGCACCTCCTTGATCACCCGCTCGCGAGTCTCGCGCGTCTTGGTGAACAGGTACGCCGAGAGGGGCTTGGGCCGAGAGTTGATGAAACGGATTGCGTCGTCCAGGTTTTGGACGGTGACCACCGGCAGCACCGGCCCGAAGATCTCGTTCTGCATCAGCGGGCCGTCCGGATCGGGGTCCACCACGACGGCCGGCTGGATGCGCAGGCTCGACGCGTCGCACTTGCCGCCGACGACGACCTTGCCGTCGTCACCGGACAGGTAGCTGCTGATCCGGTCGAACTGCCGCTGGTTGACGATCCGCATGCCGTCGGGCTTGTCGGAGGTGAACTTGGTGATGGCGGCGCCGATCTTGTTGACCAGCTCGTCGCGGATCGTGGCGTCCGCCAACACGTAATCCGGTGCGACACAGGTCTGTCCGGCGTTGAGCAGTTTCATCCAGGCGATCCGCTTGGCCGCCACCTCCACGTCGGCGTCCGCCGCGACGATCACCGGGCTCTTGCCGCCGAGTTCCAGGGTGCAGGGGGTCAGGTGCGGGGCCGCGCCCTCGTAGACCTTGCGACCGATCTCGGTGCCGCCGGTGAACAGGACGCGATCCAGGCCTTGCGCGATGAGCTCCTGGCTCGTCGCGCCGTCGCCCTCGACCACGGCGATGGCGTCGTTGTCGAGATACTTCGGCACCAAGTCGGCCATCACGTGTGCCGACGCCGCGGCGATCTCCGAGGGCTTGAGGATGACGGCGTTCCCGGCGGCGATCGCGCCGACCGCCGGACCCAGCGTCAGGTAGAAGGGGTAGTTCCAGGCTCCGATGATCAACACCGTCCCGTAGGGCTCGTATTCGATCCAGCCGCGGCCCGGCAGCTGCGGCACCTCGAGCAACTGGTATTTGCGCTTCGTCCAGCGCCGAACCTTCTTCGCCGCGTACTTCGCCTCGCCGGCGGTCGTCGCGATGTCGGCGATGAAGGCCTCGAAGGGGCTGCGGTCCAGGTCTTCGGCGAGGGCCGAAGCGATGGCGCCCTCGTTTTCTTCCATCAGCTTCGCCAGCTGTAGCAGCTGGCGCTTGCGCCATTCGATGTCGCGGGTACGCCCGGTGGCGAAGGTCCTGCGGAGTTTGGCGACCGTCGCCGGGACGTCGGCGGGCTGAGCCGTCCCATTGGATGCGGAGGTCTTCGATGCAACCGATTCGGTGGTCATCATTGTCCTTCCCGAGCAGAGTCCCGCTGCGGCGGCCGCTCATCGGTGATAACCGCGATACTAACCATCTGGTTGGGAGAGCAGTAGGAAGGATCCGGCCAACCCGGTCTCGCCGGGTCAGGACGTCTAAGAACCCAGCCCGCGGGCGCGATCGCGGCTGCGGTTACTTCACGCAGGGGACGTTCGCCGCGGTCATCTGGCTGAGGTCGGTCGGCGCCGGGGCCCGGTCGCCGGTGCCGGTGGCGGCGACGGCACTCACCCGCCCGGACCCCGACGGGTCGGCCGTTGCGCCGGGGTGGGCGAGGTAGTCGCCGGCGGGAAACTGCGTTCCCACGGTCAGGCGCACCGTGCCCGCGGCCACGGTGTCGTTGGCCGTCACCGGCACGTGCAGTTGATCGGCCAGGGCCTGCGCGGCCCGATCGGCCCCGGCGCCGTATTCGATGATGCTGTCGTCGGCCGGGACCGCCGCGGTCGTGGCGCTGCCGCGGGTGAAGCCGCGGCCGGTGAAGGCCTCCTCGATGGCGCCCGCGAGCCCGTCGCGTGAGGTGGCGTTGACGACGTCGAGAATCGCGGGTTCGGCCGGCGGTGGCTGGGTGTCCGGTGCTGCGGCCTCGAGCGCGACCGGCGTGTCCGACATGAAGCGCTCGTTGACGATGCGCCGGATGGTCGGAAGATCGACCTGATTGATGTCGGATCCGTTGGCGTCCTTGCCGAAGCCGGCGATCGGCAGGGTGTAGAGCGACAGCGGGCGCTCGCTCAATTGCGATGCGCGGGAGGCGAATTCCATGATGTCCAGCCCGTCGTCGACGGCGACGTTGTCGCGGGCCACCTGCAGCAGTTTGCGCAGCCCGCTCACGCTGGACAGCGCACCGCCCCTACGGGCCGCCTCGACCAACGACACCAGGAACGCCTGCTGTCGCCGCGTGCGGTCGAAATCGGTGAAGGATCCGTCGTTTTCGTCGCGCCGCTGCCGCACAAAGGCCATCGCGTCCGCGGCATCGATGCGCTGCACCCCCTGGTGGAAGTCGGCGCCCGAATAGCTGTCCTGCGTATCGGCGTTGAGGCAGACGGTGATCGGCTCGACGGCCTTGGCGATCTGGAAGAAGGCGCCGAGTGTGACCTCGACGAAATGATCGACCGAGACGCCCAGAAAGTCTTTGACGGCGTCGATTTCCGCCTTGCGGCCGGCCTCGCGGGCGGTCTGCTCGCGAGCCGTCAAGTTGTTGGCGCCCGCCCCACCCGAATTCCCGGCCGCCTGCGAATTCAGCGACTGCTGGTAGGCCAGCCCGTATGCCTGCTTGATCTTTCCGGCGCAGACCGACCCGGGACAGCCCGGTAGCTCCGCGTAGTCGTCGCGCGGAATCGATATCGCGGTGACCGGCCCGTCGCCGTCCGAAATATGCACGACGATAAGGACATTGGCGTTGTAGCCGCCCGAACTTTCGTCACCCGCGTGCAGAGCCTCGTAGATCTCCTGGGGCAGGGGCTTGCCGTTCTGGTCCAGCCGGCTGTCCAGACCCATCAGCAGAATGTTCTGGTTGCCGTCCAGCGTCTTCGCCGCGTTCGGCAGGGCATGCGAAATGATGATCTTGCCGAGGGCGGTGTGATAACCCGTCCACCCCATGCCGGTGATCGCCATCACGAACGCCGAAGCGGTGGCGGCGACCAACCGAGCCTTTCTCAGCACCCAGCGCTGCGATTGGTCGGATCCGCCGCTGCCCATAATGAGTGACCATTGTCCCCGATGACCAGGCGAATTCCCGGTAACCGCAGCCGCGAGCCAACGGTGAACGTGCGAGGGGCCTACGCGGTCAGGCGCAACGACGCCGCGCCGTTTAGAGCCGCTCGGCGATCACGAAATCGGAGAACGCGTCCCGGTCCTCGTCCACCTCGGAGCTCTGGACCCCGCGGCCCAGGCGGTGCATCTCGTCGATCGAGTTCTGCGCCGTTGCGCGCCAGCCGTTTTCGTTGAGCCAGTCGGCGAGGTTGGCGCGGTGCTCGTCGCGGTACATCAGCTCGCCGACGTCGACGGTCTCCTCCAGGCCGAGTTGCTCGGCCACCTTCTTGAACCGTTCCCGCATCTGCTGGCGCCGCTCCTCGGCGTGCATGGGTGCGGTTTCGGCCGAGACGCGGCTGCCCGCCGGGCTCAGCTCGCCGATCTGGGTGAACAACTTGTCCTGCGCCTCGGCGGGCAGGTACATCAGCAATCCCTCCGCCAGCCAGGCGGTCGGCTGGGCCGGGTCGAAGCCGGCGGCGCGCAGCGCGGCCGGCCAGTCCTCCCGCAGGTCGATCGCCACCTCGCGGCGATCGGCGGACGGCTTGGCGCCGCTCTCGGCCAGCGTGGTGGTCTTGTAGCCCAGCACCTCGGGCTGGTCGATCTCGTAAACCGTGGTGCCGGCCGGCCAGTCGAGACGGTACGCCCGCGAGTCCAGCCCGGACGCGAGGATCACCACCTGCCGAATCCCGGCGGCGACGGCGTCGGCGAAGTATGCGTCGAAGAAGTGCGTCCGGACCGCCTGGTAGCCGCGCATGTGCTGCATGCGCGCGGCGGATTCTTCGTCGATGGCCTCGATCTTGGCCACCACCTCCGGGTCGAGCATTGCCTCCCACAACACCTCGGCGCCGGCGTTGTTGACGAGCAGCCGGGCGTAGGGGTCGCGGATGAGCGCGTCGGGCTGCTCGGTTTCGATCGCCCGGGCGGCGGCCACCATGACCGCGGTGGTGCCGACGCTGCTCTTGATGTCCCAGGTGTCGTCGTGGGTGCGCAGTGAACTCATGGCGGTGCTCCTTGCTAGATCCGTGGTCAGGCGATGGGCTTGCCGAGACGCGCCCGCACCAACGTGCTGCGGACGGCTTCATCAGTCAGGTCGTCGGGTACCGGACGGCCCAGCCGGGCCATCTCGTCGCGGTTGCTCACGCTGTGCACCCGCCAGCCGTGGTCGGCCAGCCACACGGCGGCGTCGGATCGGTCCGGCTCGTGGTAGGTCAACGCCTGGACATTGACATCCAAACCGAGCCGGTCGCGCATCCGCAGCCAGCGCTGCGAGTTGCTCCGGGAGTTCAGGCCGAACATCTCGATCGCGATCTGGCTGTCCGGCGCGCTGAGCGCGGTGACCATCTCGAAGAGCCGGTCTTGGGCGTCGCTGGGCAAATACGGAAGCAGCCCTTCGGCCAGCCATGCGGTGGGTCGGGTGGGGTCGAACCCTGCCGAGGTCAGGGCCGCGGGCCAATCGGCACGCAGGTCCACCGGGACCGGATGCCGGATAGCGGATGACACGGCGCCGTGCTGCTGCAGGATGTCAGCCTTGTATTGCAGCACCTGGGGCTGGTCGATCTCGTAGACCGTGGCGCCGGCCGGCCAATTCAACCGGTAGGCCCTGGAGTCGAGCCCGGCGGCCAGGATCACCACCTGCCGGATCCCGGCCCCGGCGGCGTCCGCGAAGTACCGGTCGAAGAAGTGAGTGCGCACGGCCTGGTAGTCGATGCCGCACCGATGTGAGCGCTGTCCGTGCTCGTCACCGTCGAGCCAGGCGAGGTCCGGGTCGGCCAGCCGCGCCCACGCCGGACCGGCCGACGCCACCAACAGTCGCGCGAAGGCGTCGCGGATCAGCGGATCGGATCCGGCGGTTTCTGCCGCGCGCGACGCGGCGACGCCCAACGCGGTGGCGCCGACGAGTTCAGTAATGGTCCAGCTGTCGCCGGCAGACCGTACGGAAGGCGGCGGCGAGGCATCCAGATCAGTCATATCCCGGCCATGGTACCGGGATAAGTTAGTTAGCCTATACGCTTTGTGCGCAACTTCACTGAACGCGGGGCAGCGCTAAGACTCTGGCTGCTGCAGCGCGCCCTCCAGCAGCTGGCGCATCACGCCGACCAGCGCCAACAGGTGCTCGGGGCTCTCGATATAGCCGGCATAGAGACCGACCCCGCAGACCAGCACCAGCAGCGCCTCGGTCAGTGCCGACGCCTCGATGCCGGCGATGATTTCGCCTCGCTCGATCGCGTCGTTTATGACGCCCAGGAGAAAAGATCGGGCAAGTCGAACGGAATCATCGTCGCTTCCGACCAAATCCGGATGGCGTTGCGATTCCAGTACGCCCGTGACTAAAAAAGCGGATCCGGCCGGGTTCTTCGAATTGGCTCTCGTCGCTTCGGCGATGAATGCCGTCAACTGAGCCGCCAGGGTGGTTTCGCGTTCAGCCTGTTTGATGCCGGCCCCGATGACGGATTCGTTGGTGTCTACCAGCACTTCGCGGTAAAGCGCGCGTTTGCTCGAGAAGTAATGGTTGATCGCAGGGCGGGTGAGATCGGCGCGCGCGGCGATGGCCTGGAAGGTCGCGCCGTCGTAGCCACGCTCGCTGAACACCAAACGAGCAGCTTGGATGATTCGTTGCCGAGTCTCGTCGGCCTTCGCGGCGGGCGGACGCCCCGGCCGGCGAGTCCCCCGTGGAAGCATTGCTAAAGTGTGCCACCGCCGTGGTGCGGCATTAGCGCATTTGGCGGAATGCTGCCAAACTTCCCGGCCTGGTAGTCCTCGAGCGCCTCGATCAATTCCGAGCGAGTGTTCATTACGAAAGGCCCGTAGTGGAATACCGGCTCGCGAATCGGCTGCCCGCCCAGAAGCAGCAAATCAATGGCCGTCCGGCTCGAATCCGCGGCCCGCTGGGCGCCCACCGTGATCCGATCGCCCGGTCCCAGGACCGCTAACTGCCCCTGGTGGATCGGCTGTGCGACCGGGCCGACGTACCCGCTGCCGGACAGCACATAGACCAGGGCGTTGAAGTCGCGCCGCCACGGGATGTCGAGCCGTGCCCCGTTCTCGATCGTCGCGTGCGCGAGGGTGATCGGCGTGTGGGTGACGCCGGGGCCCCGGTGGCCGTCGATCTCGCCGGCGATGATGCGGATCAGCGCTCCGCCGTCGTCGGATGCCAGCAACGCGGCGTCGCCGCCTTCGATCGACTGGTACCGCGGGGGTGCGAACTTGTCTTTCTTCGGCAGGTTCACCCAGAGCTGGACGCCGTGGAAGAGGCCCCCGCTGTCTACCAGCTCGGCGGGCGGCGTCTCGATGTGCAGGATGCCCGAGCCTGCCGTCATCCACTGCGTCGCGCCGTCGGCGATCAGGCCGCCACCGCCGTGGGAGTCCTGGTGCGCGAACTTCCCGTCGAGCATGTAGGTCACGGTTTCGAAGCCGCGGTGCGGATGCCAGTCGGTACCCCGTGGCTCCCCCGGCTGGTATTCGACCTCGCCCATCTGGTCCATGTGCACGAACGGGTCGAGCGCCGCGGTGCTGACCCCCGCGAAAGCGCGCACGACCGGAAAACCCTCGCCCTCGTAGCCGCGGGGGCCGGTGGTGATCGATCGAACCGGCCGCTCGGTGTCGGCGGGGCCGGGACCGCTGACTCGTGGCAACGTCAGCGTGTTAGCCGTGACTGCAGGCATCTGGCCTCCTCATTTAGTGGATGCCCTATATAACCGGACTAGGGTCCACTTATTCCGGAGGAGGTTCGCTCGGGCGCATGCACTTCGCCCCGGCGCCGAGGCGCCGGGGCGAATGTGCGGACTCTCGGCTTATTTTCAGGATTTGCCACGGGCGCTGCTTGCGGCATCCTTCTCGGTGCTCTTACCCTGGTGCGCCAGCTCCCCGCCGGCGCTTTCCAGGTGCGCCCGGACGAACCATTGGAACTTCTCCAACTGCCCGGCCTGACCGATCAGCAGATCCTGGGTCACCTGGTCGAGTTCGTCCGTCTCGTCGATGTATTGCCGAATGTCCTCGATGACACCGGTGTAGACGAGGTCCAGCGCGGCCAGATGCGCCTGTACCGTGTCCCGACCGACCGAGTAGTCGTCCCACGACCGGTCCTTGATGATGGCACCGGGCGTCCCCTGCGGCGAAGCGCCAAGGGCCGCAATGCGTTCGGCGACATCGTCGGCAAACCCACGCACCGCGTCCACCTGCGGGTCGATCATCTCGTGCACGCCGATGAAGTTCGGGCCAACCACGTTCCAGTGAATGTGCTTCAGCGTCAGATGAAGATCGTTGTAGGTGCTCAGTTGCTTCTGCAGCAGTTCGGTGAGGCGCGCCGCCTGCTTATCGGTCAATCCCGGAATTGTGAACTGAGTCATCGCTTGTTTCCTAGCTTCCTTCCATGGTTCGCACACAGCTACTTGCACTGGTGGGTACCCGATGGCCGCGCTGAAAAACGCTACGGATCAAAGCGAGTGGATTTGCTGCACCGGCAGCCTCGGGCCGCGGCGGGGTTCGTACGCCAGTCCACTGGCTTCGAGCAGCCGGACCACCCGCTGACGGTGGGGTCGCATCGGCGCGAGCAGCTCGAGCATGCCGGCGTCGTCGACGGGCCGGCCCAGCAAGGTCCAGCCGATCATTTTGGGAATGTGGTAGTCGCCCACCGAAACGGCGTCGGCGTCGCCGAAGGCGCGTTGTGCGGTCTCGGCGGCGGTCCACTCCCCCACCCCCGGCAGCGACATCAACGCCTCACGCGCCTGCACCGCCGGCCGCGACACCAACCGTTCCAGCGAGGGAGCCCGGCGCGCGCAGGCCACCACGGTCTGCGCCCGCCGCGGGTCGACGTTGGCGCGATGAAACTCCCAAGACGGGATGTGCCGCCATACTTGCGCCGGCGGCATGACGCGCATCCCCGCCGGCGCCGGTCCCGGCGCGGGTGTGCCGTACTTGGTCACCAGCACCCGCCACGAGCGAAACGCATCGGCGCCCGGCACCCGCTGCTCGATGATCGCAGGAATCAGGGCCTCCAGCACCAGCCCGGTGCGGCCCAGGCGCAAGTGCGGAACCCGTTGGTGCGCAGCCGCTACCGTCGGATGTTTCGGCACGAAGTCCGAGTCGTCGTCCTCGAGACCCAGCAGGGCGGGCAGCATTTCGATGAATTCCCGCGCCCCACTCCCCCACGCCTCGCCCTGCGCGGCATTGGGCGCGACGCGAGTGATCCGGGCCGTGACGGATCCGCTGGGCAGCAGGCTGGTGCGCCAGATCGAGCCGTCGCCGGGAGATCGGAAGCACGGATCACCGCGACCGCGGCGCAGGGGCGCCAACGTGTGTCCGAAGCTGACGGGCCCCGGAAACACGACCGTGCGCGTGCTGTTCACGTGATGATTCTCCGACTGCCCTGATTGACCGTTCGCTGCGGTCCAAGTCAATATTGCGTTGTGATGACGCCGTTCGATGACCCGCAGGGCGAACTGGCTTGGATGTTCTTGCAGACGGTCAGCGATGACGGCGATCTGGACGAGGGTTTCGCGCTGCTCAGCGACGACTTCACGTACTGGACCCTCTACACGCGCACTTCCTGTGACAAGGCCACCTTTCGGCGGGCGATCGAGGAACGCAAGAAAGACCTCGAGCTGATCATCGACCTGGTGCGCTGCGTCAACGAGGGAGAGACGGTGGTGGTGGAGGCGCAGGCCACCGGCACCACCTCCGACGGCCTCGAGTTCGACAGCCCGTTCGTATGCATCTTCGACACCCGCGACGGGCTGATCGTCTCCATGCGTCTGTACAGCGACACGCGCGCGGTCGCGACCGCCCTTCCCGGGTGGATCCCCTACTGAGCCGAGACGGTGATGTCGGCCTTGGTGGCGTAGAACGCCACATGTCCGGCGATCGCCGCGACCGCCGGATACGGCTGCTCGTACGTCCAAATCACGTCGTCGACCGTCTCACCGGCCGACGTGGTCACGCTGTAGTAGCTCGCGTCGCCCTTGAAGGGGCAATACGTGGTGGTGTCGGTCCGGGTGAGCCGATCCTGCACCACGTCGGCGATCGGAATGTATTGCACGGCAGGCAAAGTGGCTTCGCGTAATTCCAGTGCCGCGGTGGTGTCGGCGACCAGTTCACCGTTGACGCGCACCTGAACCCGTCCGTTGGTCGGCTCGATGGTGATCGGGTGCCCCGCGTTGGGTTCTTTGATTTCCGGGTGGGCAATGGTGGTTCCTCCTTAGACGGCTATCGGGGTTCAACGCGCGTCCGTGGGCAGGTCTTCCCGTCCGGCCGGACCAAATGCGTAGCGGTGGTATTGCGCCATGTTCGCCAGCGCGGCAAACAGCGACATGGTCTTGCCCAACGCTCGCGATGAGCGGGGCAACTGCGCGAAGGTGTACGACTCGAACCACCGTTCCCAGGCCAGCAGCCGCACCCCTGGCACGCTATCGACGATGTCGTCGGGCCCGTTGATCGCCCAGCGCAGCGTCGACCCCGACCGTCGCACCACGGTGTTGAGCCACTGCGACTTGATCCCGAGCCAATTGAACGCGTCGAATTGCAGCTCGCCCGAACCGAACCGGTCGACCACCCGGCGCAGCAGCGCGGTGCCGTCCTGCCGGGTGAGGTACATCGTCAGCCCCTCCCCGATCAGCAGGGCGGGACGGTCGGCGGGGATTTCAGCCAGCCATCCCGGGTCGGTGACCGAGGCGGCAATGACGCGATAGTGATCGCGGCCGGGATAGAGCTGGGTGCGCAGGGCCACGACCTCGGGGTAATCCACGTCGTACCATTCGACGTCCGGGCCCGGCCCCAGGCGGAAAAACCGGCTGTCGAGCCCGCAGCCTACGTGCAACACGATCGAACGCGGGTGCGCGGCAAGGAATTTGCGTGTCCACTCATCGAAGTGCGCCGACCGGGTGGTGACCGACGGTGCCCGCCGCGGTGTGATGGTGGTTTTCTTCCAGTCGTAGTCGATGCGCTCGACGATCTCCTTCGCGTACCGATCGCCCAGGATCGGTTTTTTCGAAGTCGGCATCGAGCGCCTTCGCGTAGAACGTCGCCAACATGGTCTGGGGCGCGCCGGTGAGATCGACAGGCACTCGCGCGGTAGTCACAGCGCCCGAGGCTAGACATCCCACTTTCGGAGCCGCGCCGCGTCCTGAACAGCGGCCGGCGTGGTGTTCAGCCGGGAGTCGTGCTCCGGCTCTTGGCATTTCGCATCGCCGCCCAGAACCGGGCCGCCTCGCGAATGGATTCCTCGACCGGCCGCGGCTGCCAGCCCAATTCGCGGACGGCCTTGCTGTGGTCGACGGGCGCCTCGGCACGCATCATGCGCACCGACGCGAGGCTGAGCTCGGCGTCCTTTCCGGTGAAGCGGGCCCGCAGGTCGCCCAGCGCGCCGAGCGCGTACAGCATCGGGACGGAGATGGAGCGACGCGGCGCGCGCACGCCGGCCTCGTCGGCCGCGATGCGGACCACCTCTTTCAGCGCGATCATCCGCTCCGAGATCAGGTACCGCTCGCCGATGCGCCCGTGTTCGGAGGCCAGGATCATGGCCCGGGCGGCGTCGGTGACGCCGACGGCTTCCAGCTGGATGCCCGCCATCGTGAAGGGCAGCTTGCCGAAGACCGCGCCGGCGATGAACGCGCCGTGCGGGGTGCGGCCCCAGTCACCGCTGCCGTATGTCGTCGACACGCACATCGCCACCGCGGGCAGCCCGAAATCGGCCACGTAGCGCAGCACCAGGTTCTCGGCCTGGACCCGGGACCGGACGTAGTCCGATACCCCCCGGGTGTCGATGATGTCCTCTTCGGTCGCGACGTGCCCGCGCCGCCGCCCGACGGTCGCGTAGGTGCTGGTGAAGACGAACCGGCGCAGTTCGGGTTGCGTGACGGCCACCTCGAGGACGCTGCGCAGCCCTTCGACGTTGGTGCGAAACAGCGGCGAGGTGTCGCGCAGCCAGGCGCGGGTGTCCACGACGCAGTAATAGACGTCGTCGACACCCTGCATCGCCTCCCGCAGCACGGCGGTGTCGAAGACATCGCCATGAAACCGGGTGAGCTCGAGGTCGTCGATCGACCGGGTGTTGGCGCCCTCGCGCACCATGGCCCGCACCTCGTGGCCGTCGGCGACCAGCTGGCGGGTGACGTGTGAACCCAGAAAACCGTTGGCGCCGATGACGAGTTTGGGCTTGGTGCTCATCGGGCGCCTCCGTATTGCTCCATGAATTGCGCGCCGGCCTCGTCGAGGGTGCCGAGCTCGTGTGCCTTGCGGCACCACTGCAACGTGGCCTGCACGAAGCGCAGCGGGTTGTAGATGTCCTCCTGCTGGCGCCACAGGCCATCGCCGGCGTAGGTGATGATCGAGATGTTCGTCGCGCCGATGACCGTGCCGTCCCCGGGATCGCGCATCGGGTTGTCGAGTTCCATGATGATGCGCCCCGTGGGTTCGTCGATCACCGACCACAGCGACGGGAACGCGACCATGTGGCTGCCTGGAAAGCTGCCCATCGTTCGGCTGATCCACTCACGAACCTCGTCGCGGCCGTGCATGGTGCCCGCCGCGTGTTCGATGTACACGACGTCGGGTGTGTAGTGCTGAACCCAGGCATCCCAGTCGTGCGATCGCGCCGCCGCATCGACGGTCGCTTCGAATTTCTCGAAAGCGGCGGCCAGTTCGCTACGCGAGAACTCGGGCATGCTCATGATTTCGCGGCACCGATGCAGCTCATCGGCGGAGTGTAGCCTGGCTTTTGTTCCTATCCGAGGGCTGGCCGGTTATGGAGGACGAAGGATGACCAACCAGAAAGCGATTCTCGCCGGCGGCTGCTTCTGGGGGATGCAGGAACTGATCCGCAAGCAGCCGGGCGTGCTTTCGACCCGGGTCGGTTACACCGGCGGCGACGTCCCGAATGCGACCTACCGCAACCACGGCACGCACGCCGAGGCCATCGAGATCGTGTACGACCCGGCGGTCACCGACTACCGCACGATGCTGGAGTTCTTCTTCCAGATCCACGATCCGACAACGAAAGACCGGCAGGGCAACGACCGGGGCACCAGTTACCGCTCGGCCATCTTCTATCTCGACGAGGACCAGAAGCGGATCGCGCTGGACACCATCGCCGACGTCGAGGCGTCGGGGCTGTGGCCCGGCAAGGTGGTGACCGAGGTCAGCCCCGCCGGCGACTTCTGGGAAGCCGAGCCCGAGCACCAGGACTACCTGCAGCACTATCCCAACGGATACACCTGCCACTTCATCCGCCCGGGCTGGAAGCTGCCGCGCCGGGCGACCGCGGAGAAGTAACGACGCTGGGCTCCCGGCCGCACTGCCCGCACCGAGATCAGCGCCGGCGCACCACAATCCGGCCGCCGGCCTTCGGGGTGAACGCGACCCCGCGGCAGTGCCAGCCTTCGTCGGGCGCATCCGTCGTCTCAACGGTCAAGCGGCGCAACACCGTTCGAAGCACCACGTCCATCTCCATGTTCGCAAACGCCGCCCCCACACAGCGGCGCGTCCCGCCACCGAATGGGATCCACGACAAGGCCGACGGCTTGGTCCCGAGGAAGCGGTGCGGGTCGAAACGGTCCGGATCGGGGAACACGTCGGGGTTGCTGTGAATCTGCCCGATTCCGACGATGATCGAATCGCCACGCGGAATCACCCATTCGCCAAGCTGGAAGGTCTCGGGATAGACGTGGCGACCGGCGAGGTCGATCACCGTCCTGGCTCGCTGCACCTCCAGAATCGTGGCCTGACGCAGCTCGCTGCCGCCGTTGTCGGCCTCTTCGACGAGCGCCTTCAGCAGGTCGGGGTGCCGGCTTATCCGTTCGAACGCCCAGCCCAGCGTGGATGCGGTGGTTTCGTGTCCGGCCGCCAGCAAGGTGAGCAGCTCGTCGCCAATGTCCTTGCGTGACATGGCCGAACCGTCTTCATAGGTGGTGCGCAGCAGCATCGCCAGGACGTCGGTTCGCTCGGCGAAGTGCGAGTCGGCCCGCTCGTCGTCGATCAGCTTGTCGATGACCTTGTCGTACCGGCGGCGCCATTCGGCCAGCCGTCCCCACGGGCTGTATCTGCCGAATTGGCGTTTGGGCATCGGCACCGACGCGAGTCGCGATCCCAGGGTGACCCACGGCGGAATGAGCCGGCGCAGCTCGTCGAGCTCGGCGCCTTCCGCTCCGAAAACCGCGCGCAGAATGGCGTTCAGCGTGATCCGCATCATCGGCGGCAGCGTGGGAAATGGGCTGCCTTGCGGCCAGTCGGCGATTTCGCGCAGCGTCTCTTCTTCGATGATGCTTTCGTACTTCTTCATGCTCTTGCCGTGGAACGGCGGCGCCAGCAGCCGGCGCCGTCGGCGATGTTCGTCGCCCTCGAGCGCGAAGACCGAACCGGTGCCGAACAGCCTGCCCAGATTGGGCTGGATGTTGCCGAGCTCGTCGGGGCTCGTCGTGAAGATCTGCTTGGCCAACTGCGGGTCACCGACGGCGATGACCCGCCCGTACATCGGCAGGTTGAGCGTGAATACATCGCCGTGGCGGCGCGCCAGCCGTTGGATCATCCAGCGCCGCGACATCGAAAACCCAAGGCCCTGAAGCACCTTGGGGATCCGGACCGCCGGAGGCAGGTTGACGGCGGCCGGCGGGGCGGCGACTTGGTGGCTCATGACGATGGCGTCTCCCAACATCTGCCCCGGCGACGGGGCTGGTACGGCGATGTACCGCAGCGCGTTCCTTGTACGGTACTCTGATGTACCAGGCCTGACAAGGTGCCGCATCCACCGAAAGGGGGCACCCGCGTGACACCAACGGTGACAGCGACTGCCGCCGACGCGGTCGCAGGCGACGCACCCGCCGGGCCGGATCCGTTTCGGCAACGACTGCTCGACGGTCTGGCCACGTCGATCACCGAGCGCGGCTACCGCGCGAGCACCGTCGCCGATGTGGTCCGCCACGCTCGCACGTCCAAGCGCACCTTCTACGACCACTTCGCCGGGAAGGAAGAGTGCTTCCTCGAGTTGCTGGCCGTCGACATCGAGAAACTCGGCGCGAAAATCACGGCGTCGGTCGATCCCGAAGCCGATTGGCATGTGCAGATCCGCCAGGCGGTCGAGGCGTATGTCGGATACATCGAGGCGCGCCCCGCCATCACGTTGAGCTGGATCCGTGAATTGCCCTCGCTGGGGGCGGCCGCGCGACCGGTCCAGCGGCGCGGGCTGCAGTTGCTGACCAGCCTGCTGATCGACCTCAGTGCCAGTCCGGGGTTCCGGCGTGCAAAGCTGCCTCCGCTGACCGCGCCGTTGGCCGTGATCCTGCTCGGCGGCCTGCGGGAGCTGACCGCACTTGCGGTCGAGGACGGAAAGCCGGTCCGAGGAATCGTGGAACCCGCCGTCGATGCATCCGTAGCCCTGCTCGGCCCGCGGCATTAGGTCCGTACGTTCCCGTAAAGGAATGCGTGGCAAGCCATTCTGGCGCCGGTCCGGCGGGGCTAAGCTCAGCGCAGACCCCACCCGTTCCGACATGGAGGATCCTGCGATGCGGCTCTCGACCCGAAACCAGCTCAGGGGAACCATCACCGAGGTCGAACTCGGCACCGTGATGGCCGTTGTGAAGGTCACGCTGGACGGCGGCGATCAGGTTGTCACGTCGTCGGTCACCAAGGACGCCGCCACCGACCTCGGACTCAAGGTCGGACAGCCGGCCACCGTGTTCATCAAGTCGACTGAAGTCACCATCGGCGTCGACTAGCATCCCGCGCGTACCACTCGGCGCGTCACGACACTTACGTCACGCACACGACACGCCGAAAACCGGCGCTGCAGTTTAAGTTTCGTGGCGCAGAAATGTGCGAACGCGGTCCAGGACGAGGTCGGGCCTTTGGTCGACGATCCAGTGGCCGACGCCGTCGACCAGTTCGGCCTCGAAATCGTTGATCCGATCGGCATATCCGTCGGTGAGGTCGGGCGTGATCACCGGATCATTGGTGCCCGTCAGCCAGCGGACCGGGACGTCGACGCGCGCGTGGTTGTATTCGCCGCGCATCCATTTCCGCATCTCCTTGGTCTGGAAGCTGCGATACCAGCGTGAGCCGGCCTCGGCGTGGCCGGGCTGTTGCATGCATTCGAGGTACAGGCGGATGTCATCGTCGGGCAGGGTGAAACCACCGCCGACCCATGACCCGAGCATCCGGACGAACCGGGAGTTGGGATCGCTGATCACCCGCGGCCCGACGACCGGCAGCATGATCGGGATCTGATACCAGAACCGCCAGATATTACGCAGCGTCGCCAGGCCCGGCTTCACCCACGGCGCAACGGTATTCACCCCGAAAAACCCGGTCACCCTTTCCGGATGACGCAGCATCATGATGAACGCGACCGGCCCACCCCAGTCGTGGGCCACCAGCTTGACCGTCGCGACGCCCAACCGATCCAGCACCCCGGCCAGATCGTCGGCCATCTCGTCCTTGGTGTAGCTGGAGCGCGGCGCCGAACTCCAGCCCGAACCGCGCAGGTCGGGACATAACACCCGGTAGCCGTCGGCGGCCAGCGGCCCGATCAGCTCGTGCCATTCCCACCAGTTCTGCGGGAAGCCGTGTACCAGCATCACCGCCGGACCGCTCGCCGGACCGGCGTCCGCGACGTGAATCGTCACGCCCTCTCCCAGATCGACGTATCTGTGTTCGACACCGTCCAGCGCCGGCATAGCGACCATGAGTTGAGAACGTAGTGGCTCGGAAAGGCTTAGGCCAGAAATCGCTCGACATACGGCGCGAAGCGCTCGCGCAGGTTTCCCTCGTCCAGCCCGAACATCTCGTACGACGTCTCGACATTGCCCAGTCGTCCGCGCCGGTGGCCCGTCAGGTAGTCGTCGATGGCCGCGCGTGCCTCGTCGGTGAACGGTTCGCCCGCCAGGGCGTATACCCGTTGAGCCACGCCGAGTTCGTCGGCCATGAAGTCGTCGAACCGGACGTCGATCGAGCGGTCCGGCCCGACGGCGTCGCGGTCGCGGATGAGCGCGGTGAGCATCTGATCGAGGCGATCGATCCAGTAGTTGGCGATCTGCTCCACCGGCACCGGCGAGCGATGCATGCGCGCGGAGTAGGTGATCATCGTAATCATCGACAGCGCCACCGGCACGGGATCGCGGTGGGTGAACACCACGATGCTGTCGGGAAACACCCGATCCAGCACGGGCACCTGCTCGAGATGCTGGGGCGACTTGAGCAGCCAGCGCCGCCCGCCGCGCAGATACTGCATCGCCCGGAGTTGGGTCGCCAGGTATCGGTAGTGCGGCGTCTGGTCGTGCGCCTGGTAGTAGTCGCGCCAGCGGGGCACCTCGGCGAGCGTCTCCAGCAGCATCGTCGACACGTCGTTGGCCAACAACTGGATCTCTTCGTGGACGTGGTCGGTGGTCATCTCGTGCATGAGCGCGAAATGCGGCATCACCATGTTGATCACCCCGACCGCGACATCCATCCGGGTCCGCCGCGGATCCGGTTCGATGCCAACCTCATTCGGCATCGGGAACGGCTCGTTGCTCTCCCAGTACGGCATGGTGCGAAAGGTCGGCGGCGCGGCCAGCATGTTGTGCAGGTGCGTGGTGCCGGTACGGGGCAGCCCGGCAATCACCACCGGCGAGCGCAGGTCGATCCCGTTGATCTCGGGATGGCGCCGCAGCAGTTCGGCCAACAGCAGCCGGTTCTTGAGCACCTGCAACAGTTGCCCGTAGAAGTTCACCACCCCGGCGTCGTGCAGGCCGTCGATCTCGCGCAGCGCGGCGAGGTAGACCTCGAGGCGCTCGCGGTAATCGGTCGGGCCGAAATCATGCAGACCGGTGTCGGCGCTGGCCTTGGCGTGCAGCGCGCCGGCGTCCAACGGGCACTCCGGCGCCATCGAGGCCATCATGTCCAGAATCTGTTGGCCCTCGGGGCTGAACCGGGGCGAGGCGAGATCGTCAAGCCGAACGTTCACGGCGACTTATGTTACTCTGAGTTTCGTAATGGTTGTGGATTTTGGCAGACCCCGTGATCCCCGGATCGACGCCGCGGTGCTCCGCGCGACGGTCGAGCTGCTGGCCGAAACCGGTTACCCCGGCCTGTTGGTCTCCGCCATCGCCGAGCGCGCGGGCACCAGCAAGCCGGCCATCTATCGCCGCTGGCCCAGCAAGGCACACCTGGTGCACGAGGCGGTGTTCCCGATCGGCGCGGGCACCGCCATACCCGACAGCGGGCGGGTTCGCGATGGTCTACGCGAAATGGTCCGCCGCACAATGGCTTTCCTGAGCACCCCGGCCGCCCGGGCGGCGCTGCCCGGCCTGATCGGCGAGATGGCCGCGGATCCGACGCTGCATTCGGCGCTGCTGGAGCGGTTCGCCGGCGTCATCGGCGGTGGCCTCGCCGACTGGCTCGCGGCCGCCGCGGCGCGCGGTGAGGTGCGGTCCGACGTGACCGCCGTCGAACTGGCCGAGACCATCGCCGGCATCGCGCTGGTCTCCCTCCTCACCCACGCCGGCGAACTCGACGATGCGTGGGTCGATCGCACCACCAAGTTGCTCCTGAAAGGAATCGGCGCATGACGCATCAGTCGACGCACGCGTGGCAGGAACTGCTGAAAACGCTTGGCGAACTGGACCACTCGTTCCTCGAGGGTGACCGTGCCGTCACCGACGACCGGCACGTGGCCGACGGCTATCGCATGCTCGCCGCCACCCTAGGCGTCGCGCTGGACACCTACTTGTTCCCCGAACCGGGTCGGCCGCAGTTCGTCGCGGTGAACACTCCCTTCCGCCGCGACCGCCGCTGGGGCGGGGACAACACCGACGCCTACTACTTCATCTGCCCGGTCGATCCCGCCCGCCGGTACCGGATCAGCGGGAACACGGGTGACAGCGTGTACTTCTCGGTGACGGCTTACAACGAGCCATCACCCGGCGCCTGGTCCGATCGGGTGGTCGCCATCGTCCGCGACACCGATCTCGATATCGACGCCGACGGCAACTTCACCTTTGATTTTCCCGCCACCCCCGATGCGGCCGTATTGATGACCCGCGACTATCAGGGCGATCCCCTGACCGGCCGCCCGGTGACCTGGCACATCGAGGCGCTCGACGATCCCGACCCGATCAGGCACGGTGACGCCGAGACCGCGGCGAGTCTGCGCGCCGCCACGGCCTGGTTGCGGACGATGTTCGCCATCGTGCCGCTGGCCGTCGGGAACCGCGTCGATCAGGAGCACGCATTGGGGCACGAAACCGCCCATGCCGCCAACGCATTCGCCGATCCCTACCAGGTGCCCGATGCCAACTTCGGCTGGTCGGCGCGCGACGCCTGCTACGCCTACGGCAGTTTCGTGCTCGACGCAGACGAGGCGCTGGTCATCACGCACCGGCCGCCGTCATGCAGGTTCTGGAACCTGGTGGTGTGGAATCAGTTCATGGCAACCTTCGGCGCGCAGGATGCCCGCTGCTCCCTCAACGGCCACAGCGCCGTCGCCAACAGCGACGGCTCCGTGACGGTCGTGTTGTCTCACGACACGACGTCACATCCGAATTCGCTTACCACGCTGGGGTATCCGCGCGGAAACCTGGCATTTCGGTGGTTCCTTGCCGACGGCGTGCCGCAGCGGCCCGAGGTGAAACTCGTCAAGGCGATCGACGCCCCGACCGACGTGAGCTAGGTTTCGCGGACCAGTTCGATCGCCCGGCCCAACGTCTCCAGCTTGGCGTCCAGGGTGGCGCCCGCGGGATACAGCCGCACGGTGTCGACCCCGGCGTCGCGCCACACCTTAAGGCGCGCGGAGACCATCTCCTCGGTCCCGATGAGCGTGGTGGCCAGCACCATCTCGTCGGTCACCAGGGTGGCCGCCCCGTCCCGGTCGCCGCTCTGCCAGCGCTCGCGCACCTCGGCGGCGACGTCTGCCCAACCCTGCCGGCTGTAGGCCCGGTTGTAGAAGTTGGTGCTCGACGATCCCATGCCGCCGAGGCTGAAGGCCAGCTCCCTTTTTCGGCCCGCGACCATGCCCCGCAACTCGTCTTCGTCTGCGGCGAAAGCGACTTCGGCGCCCTGGCAGATGTCGATATCGGCGCGGGTGCGGTTCGCGGACGCCAGCCCGTCATCGAGGTGGGCGAAGTAGGCGTCGCCGGCCCCTTCGGGAACGAAGCTGGTGCCCAGCCAGCCGTCGGCGACGCGTCCGGTCAACCGCAGCATCGCCGGTGACAGCGCGGCCAGGTACACCGGAATGGCGTGCTCGGCGCGGGCCGACAAGCGCATCGGCACCGCCTCACCGCCGGGCCGCGGAATCTCCAGCGCCTCTCCGGCGTAGGAGATCTTCCCGCCGGCGAACGCCTGCCGCACGATGTCGATCGTGTCGGACATGCGTGCCAGCGGTCGGCTGAACGAGACGCCGTGCAAGCCCTCGATGACCTGCGGGCCCGAGGCGCCCAGACCGAGCAGAAACCGCCCGTTCGACAGGTTGGACAGCGTGATCGCGGTCTGGGCGACCATGACCGGCGACCGCGTGCCGACTTGAAGCACGCCGGAACCCAGCACGATCCGCTCGGTGCGCGCCGCCAGGTAGCCCAGCGCCGACGGCGCATCCGCGCCCCACGCCTCGGCCACCCAGCAGACATCCAGCCCCAGCTTCTCCGCCTCGACGACCAGCGCAGTGACCTCGGCGACCTCGCTGCCTGAGCCGGACAGCTCGACCGTGGTGGCCGTCCGCATCAATGCACTCCGCGCTCGGCGAGCCGTTTGATGGCCGCCAGTGTTTTTCCGATCGCGCCCTCGAATTCGCGCAGCCGCACGAACACGATCTTCTGTTCCTTATCGGGCATCGCCTCGAGGGCCACCGACAGGCCCGAGCGGCCCGGCCCCATCTGCATCCAGTAGTTCAGCAGGGTGCCGCCGTCGCGGGGGGCGAGCCGGAATCGCCACATCGCCGCAGGGTCGTCGGGTTGGCCCACGGCCCAGGCGAACTCGTGCGGCTGGTCGCAGGCGACGATCTGCGAGGTGCTGCTCCACTGCCCAAAGGCGTCATGCTCGTTGTGGCCGACGAAGCGAGCGCCGACCCGCGGGCCATCCGATCCCTCGGCCCATTCCACGGCCTTCAGCTCGTCACTGAAGGTCGGCATCAGCGCGATATCGGAGACCAGGCTCCAGACCCGCGCCGGGTCGGCGTCGATCCACGTCGAGGCTTCCACTGTCGGGGTATCCGCATAGCGCGCGCCGGTCCATTCCACGGACCTCATTGTCCCCCTGTCCCGGCGCGAGGCAATGGGCCGGGCCGCGCGGATTTACGCGGCGACAGGCTCGCGCTCGGGGGACTTCTCGGCGCCGGACTGCTGCGTCCACGAGTCGGGGAAGGTCAGCCGGACGATCTTGCGGACGACGGTGCCGAATTGGCGCAGCAGCGGGCCGCGGTTGTACGGGATGCCGTAGCGTTCGCAGATCTCCTGCACCTCTCGAGCGATCTCGGAGTACCGGCGGGCCGGCATGTCGGGGAACAGGTGGTGCTCGATCTGGTGTGACAGGTTGCCGGACAGCAGGTGAAAGAGCCTGCCGCCGGTAAGGTTTGCCGAGCCGAGGACCTGGCGGAAGTACCACATGCCGCGCGACTCGTCCTTGGTTTCTTCGACGGTGAACTCCTGCGTCCCGTCCGGGAAGTGGCCGCAGAAGATGATCATGTACGACCACACGTTGCGCATCAGGTTGGCGGTGAGGTTACCGGTGAAGACGAACGGAGCGACGGGTCCGGCCAGCAGCGGGAAGGCGACGTAGTCCTTGAGGGTCTGCCGTCGGGTCTTCTTCCAGATGGCCCGCAGGACTTCCCTCTTGTCCTCGAGCCGGATCTCGCCGGAGCGAATGCGCTCGGTTTCCAGCTCGTGCAGCGCGACGCCGTACTGGAACAGCACCATCAGCAGGAACGCATAGACGGGGTTGCCGAGGAAGTAGGGCTGCCACGGCTGGTCTTCGCTCATCCGCAGAATTCCGTAGCCGATGTCGCGGTCCATCCCCACGATGTTGGTGTGGGTGTGGTGCATGTAGTTGTGCGAGTGCCGCCACTGATCGGCCGGGCATGCCGTGTCCCATTCGAAGGTGCGGCCGGAGATCGCCGGGTCGCGCATCCAGTCGTACTGGCCATGCATGATGTTGTGGCCGATCTCCATGTTGTCCAGGATCTTCGACAGGCCCAGCATCGCGGTGCCCGCCAGCCATGCCGGCGGCAGGAACCCGGCGAACAGCAGCGCTCGGCCGCCGACTTCCAGCGCGCGCTGCGCCTTGATGACGCGACGGATGTAGTCGGCGTCCTCTTCGCCGAGTTCGGCCATCACGCGTTCCTTGATGGCGTCGAGTTCACGGCCGAACGCGTCGGCCTGTTCGCGGGTCAGGGTGATCTTTTCGTTCGACATTGCTTGTCCTCCAAGCGTTTTATGAGCTGAGTTGGCGTTTACAGCGACAGGTCCACGTCACCGACCGGAACGGACACGCAGATCTGCACGTCTTCATCGGGAGCGGTGGAGACCGCACCGGTGACCAGGTTGCGCACGGTGCCGGCCGTTTTGCGGCGCGTGCAGGTGTGGCAGATGCCCATCCGGCATCCGTTTTCGGGCGACAGACCCGCCGCTTCGGCCTGTTCCAGCAGCGACCGCCCGTCGTCGACGATGTCAACGCCGCTGTCGGCGAATGTGACTCGTCCGCCCGACGGTTCCGCCGGCGTGTCGAAGGCCGGCGGCACAAAGCTCTCGGTGTACACGTTGTCGCAGTGCGATCGGACGGCCTCGACCAAAGGCGTTGGCCCGCAGACGAATACCGCGTCGGGCGACGGCATCGCGGCGGCCAGGTGCTCCGGGCCGAAGCGCCCGGTGAGGTCGCCGTCGTCGGATCGGGTATAGCCGTGCAGCACCCGCACCGGGGACATCGCGGCCAGCTCGTTTCGGTAGCAGGCCTCGGCGGGCGTGCGGGCGTAGTGGATGAAGGCGATCTCGCCCGGATGGCGCTGGGTGAGCAGGGTGCGCGCCATCGCCATCACGGGAGTGATGCCGCTGCCGCCGGAGATGAAGAGGATGCGCTGCGGGCTCTGCGGTCCGGGCGCCGGCAACGTGAAGTCGCCCCCGGTGCCCGTCAAGCCGACCACCATGCCGCGGTGGGCGTGTTCGTACAGATAATTCGAGACCAGGCCGCCCTCGTGCCGACCGATGGTCAACTCGAGGCCGGCCGTCCCTTCGGCATTGGCGGGCGAATAGCAACGGGTGTGCCGACGGCCGTCGATCTCGACCGTGAGGTTGACGTACTGGCCGGCCTTCAGGGTGTGAGCGGACAGGAAGGTGTCGTTGGGGGTCAGGGTCAGGGTGACACTGCGCGGGGTGGTCCGGCGCACGTCCGTCACTTTGGCGCGGGCTTCGCCCAGCGTCCAGGTCGGCGCCACCAGTTCGGTGTAGCGGTCGACGCCGTGCGGACCGGTCAGCAGGTCTAACAGCTCTGAACCCAACACACGCTGCCGAAGGGTCCGCGCGAGGACTCGGCCAGAAGTTTGGGCGGTTTGAGTGAACATATGTACACCGTGAGGCCACGGCGGCCAGGTAGTCAAGGGTTTACTGCCTGGCTGTGGTAGGGTTCACACAGTGAACAGCCGTACTCCTAGCTCACGCGGGCGCGGCTCAGGTCGCGAGCGCACGCGCGAAAGCCAGTCGCGGGAGGAGCGCAAGGAGGCGACTCGTCGGGCCATCATCGCCGCGGCCCTCAAGCTGTTGCAGGACCGCAGCTTCTCCAGCTTGAGCCTGCGCGAGGTTACCCGCGAGGTAGGCATCGTTCCGGCGGCCTTCTACCGGCATTTCGAATCGATGGAGGCCCTGGGCCTGGTCCTGATCGACGAGTCGTTCCGGAGCCTGCGCGACACCCTGCGCGACGCGCGGGCCGGCAAGCTCGACCCGAACCGGGTGATCGAGTCCTCGGTCGAGATCCTGGTCGCCAGCGTCGCCGACCGGCGCGAACACTGGCGGCTCATCGGCCGGGAACGCAACAGTGGCCTGTCTGTGCTGCGATACGCCATTCGCACCGAAATCCGGCTGATCACGTCCGAGCTGGCCACCGACCTGGCGCGATTTCCCGGGCTGAACAAGTGGACCACCGAGGATCTCAACGTGCTGGCGACCTTGTTCGTCAACGCGATGATCGTGATCGCGGAGGCCATCGAGGATTCGCAGAGCGCCGAGGCGACCGAGGACATCCGCCGGCTCGCCGTCAAGCAGCTGAGGATGATCGCGACCGGCATCGCCGGTTGGCGAAGCACGCCCTGATCGCGTCGGCTGCAGTAAACAGCCGAACACTGACTTATTCGTCGACGACCTCGTACAGCGAGTCGCCGTCTTCGGGGGTGCCGTCGATCTGGCCCCGGTGCGCGCGCCGGGGTTTGTCGTCGACCGGCTCGATGGCATCGGGGACGTCGGGCTCCTCGGCCGCCAACCGGGCGTCGAGGGACTCGCCCTCGCGTTCTTCCCTGGCGGTCATGCCGAACTTGTCAGCCTCGCTCCAGCCCTCGGGAGGGTCGACGACGATGTCGCCGTCGTCATTGCGCAATTCGTCCGAGTCGGTGCTTTCGCTCGCGTTCAAGGTGTCACCCGGGCCGCCCTCCTCGGGGAAGTCCGCGGGATCCAGGTCGGCCTGGGGGTTATCGCTCATGCCGAGACGGTTGCCCGCGCCTTCGCGGGGCTAAACGCGGGCGGGGGCCGGTTGGCGGGCCGTCACCGCGGCTGGCGCCACATGGCCCATAGGCTCGGACCACCATAGGGCAGCACGATCTCGCGGGTGACCGTGAAGCCGAAACGCTCGTAGTACGGCACGTTTTCGGGCTTGCTCGACTCGAGATATGCCGGGCAGTATTCGGCGTCGCACCGGTCCAGCCGCGACCTCATCAGCGCCTGACCGAATCCTGTGCCGCGGACCGTCGGATCGCTGCCGATCACGGCCAGGTACCAGTGCGGTTCCTCGGGGTGCAGGCTCTTCATCAGTTCCTGTACCGCGCGCCCGCGCATCGAGCGCAGGCCGAACACCCGGATGAAAGTCGGCGTCATCGCCAGCTGCCCGCCGGTGGTCTCCTGCCACTGGCCGGGCGGATCCCACAGCGCGGCCGCGCCGATACCCGCGTCCGCGCCGGCCACCTCCACGCCCCCGCGTGCCAGGTGGTGGTGGCGCGTCATCGTCGCGAACAACCTGGACAGGTGCACGGTCCGCTTGTCCTGGTCGGGAATCAGCCAGATCATCACCGGGTCGTCGTAGAACGCGCGCGCCAGCGTGCTGGAGAGCTCACGGACATCGGCCTTTACTGCCGGTCGGACCTGCGGGGTCATCCGCATCAGGCTAGTGGGTGTGAGCCCGGGTGGTACGGGTATGCCGATCCGGTGACCGGCATCTCGCGGCGGGCATTCGGTCGGGTCGCGGCCGGTGCGGGCATGCTCGGATCCGTCGGCCTGACCGACGGATGCGCGAAACCGGCTGGCGAACATGGCAAGTCCGGCGGCCCACCGCCGCCGGGCAAGGGCGTAGGCTTCGTGCTCTCGCACGAGCAGTTCCGCACCGATCGCCTGGTGGCACAGGCTCAGGCGGCCGAACGGGCCGGCTTTCAGTACGTGTGGGCCAGCGACCACATCCAGCCATGGCAGGACAACGAGGGCCACGCGATGTTTCCCTGGCTGACGCTGGCGCTGGTCGGCAGCGGCACCAGCCACATCTCGTTCGGCACCGGGGTGACCTGTCCGAGCTACCGTTACCACCCCGCCACAGTCGCCCAGGCCTTCGCGTCGCTGGCGATCCTGAACCCGGGCAGGGTGTTTCTGGGACTGGGCACCGGCGAGCGGCTCAACGAGCAGGCCACCACCGACACCTACGGCAATTACGCCGAGCGCCACGACCGGCTGGCCGAAGCGATCGACCTGATTCGCCAGCTATGGAGTGGCTCGCGAATCTCGTTCTCCGGACGCTATTTTCAGACCAATTCGCTGAAGCTTTACGACGTCCCGGCCACGCCCCCGCCGATCTTCGTGGCAGCCGCCGGCCCGAAGAGCGCCCGGCTTGCGGGGCAGCGCGGGGACGGCTGGATCACCCAGGCCCACGATGTCACCAATCCAAAACTCTTGGCGGCCTTCGCTGCCGGCGCGCGGGACGCCGGCCGCGATGCGGGCACGCTGGGCAAGCGCGCCGAGTTGTTCGCGGTCGTCGGCGACAACGCCGAGGCGATCCGGGCCGCCACGCTGTGGCGTTTCACCGCCGGGGCCGTCGATCAGCCCAACCCCGTCGAGATCCAGCGCGCGGCCGAGTCCAACCCCATTGACAAGGTGCTGGCCGGCTGGACGGTCGGCACCGACGCAGGTCCGCACGTCGACGCCGTGCAGCGGGTTCTGGACGCCGGCGCCATCCCGTTCCTGCACTTTCCCCAGGGCGATCCCGTCGTCGCCATCGACTTCTACCGCGCCAACGTCTTACCGCAACTGCGCTGAACGCACCTCGCCCACCTACCGTTTCGGCGCGGTCAGCCGGGGTATCCGCACGCGAACTTCTCACAGCCCCGACTGGAAGGCACGGCATGGACGCAATCACTTTTCTTCGTCAGGACCATAAGAGCGTGCTCGGCTTATTGGAGACGCTGGACGGCGCGCCGTCGGGGTCCGGTGCGCAGGCGAGCGGCCTGGAGACCATGGTCAACAACCTCATCATCGCCGAGTCACAGCACGAAGCGATCGAGGAGCAGTTTTTCTGGCCCGCGGTACGCGACGCGATCGGTGACGGACTCGTCGACAAGGCGATCGAGCAGGAGCAAGCCGGAAAGAAGCTGCTGCAGCGCCTCGAGGACGGTAAGCCGGGCGAGCCGGATTACCACGAAGCGTTGCAGGAATTCGTCAAGGCGGGGCGCGAACACATCGCCTACGAACAGAATGAGGTTTGGCCTCAGGTCGAAACCGTAATGAGCCGTGCGGATTTGGAGAAGATCGGCGCGAAGCTGGAAGCCGGGAAGAAGATTGCCCCGACCCGACCGCATCCGGACACGCCGCCGAACCCCGCGGTGCTGAAAACGATGGGAATGGCTGCGGCGGCGGTCGACCACGTGCGCGACGCGCTCACCGGCCGCGGCGAGGACAACCCGCCGGATCCCCAGATGCATTGAGGCCGGCCGGCGGCCGGGCGCCGAATAATCGACGCCCGGCCCTTGTTCCGCTCCAACTATCCTGTGGGAACGTGCTGTTCGTGGGTGAATGGCTTCTCGGCGTTGACGGCCGGTGAGCCCTGCGGGTTCTCGGCAGCGCCCGTGTTCTTGCGCGTGGTGCCGCCCAGCCACTGTTCTTCGGGCTTTTCGACGTACTCCCATTCCATGCCCTCGGGCCACGGCCCCTGGCCTTGGTTCCACGGGCCGCGGATGGACTCGCCGCCGCCGTTGGACATGTTGAACGCCACGTTCTGGAAGCGTGGGTCACCCGGCAACTGTCCGGGTGGGAAGTTCACCGGCAGCTCGTTCAGCGCGGCGCTGAATTGCTGATAGTGCGCCACCTCGCGGGTCATCAGGAACGTCAGGGTGTCCTGAACGCCGGGGTCATCGGTGTACTGCTTGAGGTATTCGTAGACGATCTTGGCACGCGACTCCGCCGCGACGTTGTTGCGCAGGTCGACGGTCGGGTCACCGTTGGCGTCGATGTAGGCGCCCGTCCAGTTGTTTCCACCGGAGTCCTTGACGTCGGGCCCACCGCCGCTGAGCACCAGGAACAGCGGGTTGACCGCGACCGAATGGATGAGGCCATCCCGGCCGCCGCCGTTGGAAGCCACCGCCGGCATCCAGTCACATTTTTCGTTGGCGATCTTGAGGTTGTCGTTGAGCCCGTCGAGCAGCATCGTGATCATCGACCCGACCATTTCGAGGTGGCTCAACTCCTCGGTCGCGATGTCCATGAACAGGTCGTACATCTTGGGGTTCTTCTGCCGCAGCACGAACGCCTGGGTGAAGTACTGCAGCGCCGCGGTGAGTTCCCCGTTGGCTCCGCCGAACTGTTCCATCAGCAGCGACGCGAAGCGAGGGTCGGGTCGATCGACGCGAACCTCGAATTGAAGATCTTTGTTGTGCACAAACACTGGGGCCTCCTGGGGGATTGGCATCGGGCTGTCGACGGCGGGTACCCGGGGCTCATGGGGCCAAACGATGCACTCCGCAAACTTCTCGGCGGGTCGGCGCCGCGGAAAAATGCGCGGACGGGGTGACCCACGGGGGTACATCGTGGAGAATCCGGTCCCATGGAGTCTTTGGACGCGACCTCGCGGCACGAGCTGGCTACGCGCATGGCCGAGCTCGCCCGGGAAATCGCGGCGCCGCGCTCGCTCGACCGGGTTCTCGCCGACGTGACCACCACGGCTGTGGAGCTGATACCGGCGGCGGACATCGCGGGCGTACTGCTGGTGAAGGGCGGCGGCGACTTCGAATCCCTCGCCGACACCGACAGCCTGGTCGCCAAGCTGGACAAGCTACAACACGACTTCGGTGAGGGCCCTTGCCACGACGCCGCGCTGAAAGAAACGATCGTGCGCACCGACGACCTTCGCGAGGAACCGCGCTGGCCTCACTACGCCCCGGCGGCCGTGGAGCACGGCGTGCTGAGCAGCCTCTCGTTCAAGCTGTATACGGCGGAGCGCACTGCCGGCGCGCTCAACCTGTTCAGCTTTCGGCCCGGCGTGTGGGACACCGAGGCCGAAACCATCGGAACGGTGTTCGCCGCGCATGCCGCCTCGGCGATCATGGCCTCGCGGCACGGACAGCAAATGCTGTCGGCCCTGTCCACGCGAGACCGTATCGGCCAGGCCAAGGGCATCATCATGGAGCGCTACGGCGTCGACGATGTGCGTGCCTTCGAGTTGCTGCGCCGGCTTTCCCAGGAGAGCCAGACCAAGCTCATCGACGTCGCCCAGCGCGTGATAGACACCCGCGCCGACGACTGAATCCTGGCCGCCTCGCTCTAGGATGGGGTGGCTTCATCGACGAGTCCGGCGCGGCGCTGCGCCGGGGATTGGTTGGCCCTCGTGTGGGACTTCGAAACAGACCCCGAATACCAGGCAAAGCTGGACTGGGTGGAAAAGTTCATGGTCGAAGAGCTGGAACCGCTCGACCTGGTCGCCCTCGACCCCTATGACAAGCACAACGCGGAGATGATGGCCATTCTGCGGCCGTTGCAGCAGCAGGTGAAGGACCAGGGCCTGTGGGCGGCCCACCTGCGCCCCGAGCTCGGCGGTCAGGGGTTCGGTCAGGTCAAGCTCGCGCTTCTCAACGAGATCCTCGGGCGTTCCCGTTGGGCGCCTTCGGTATTCGGCTGTCAGGCGCCGGATTCCGGCAACGCCGAGATCCTCGCGCTGTTCGGCACCGACGAGCAGAAGGCCAGGTACCTGCAGCCGTTGCTGGACGGCGAGATCACCTCCTGTTACTCGATGACCGAACCACAGGGTGGTTCCGATCCGGGGATGTTCGTGACGAGCGCAACCCGGGACGGAGACGACTGGGTCATCAACGGGGAGAAGTGGTTTTCCAGCAACGCCAAGCACGCGTCGTTCTTCATCGTCATGGCGGTGACGAAGCCCGACGCGCGCACGTACGACAAGATGTCGCTCTTCATCGTCCCCGCCGAGACCCCAGGCATCGAGATCATTCGGAACGTCGCGGTGGGGGGCGAGTCCGGTAAGCACGGCTCACACGGATACGTTCGCTACAACGACGTGCGGGTGCCGGCCGACCATGTGCTCGGCGGCGAAGGTTCGGCGTTCATGATCGCGCAGACCCGCCTGGGCGGTGGCCGCATCCATCACGCCATGCGGACGATAGCGTTGGCGCGCAAGGCTTTTGACATGATGTGTGAGCGCGCGGTCTCGCGCCGGACCAGGCATGGGAAGCTGGCCGACTTCCAGATGACGCAGGAGAAGATCGCCGACAGCTGGATCCAGATCGAGCAATTCCGGCTGCTGGTGCTGCGCACCGCCTGGTTGATCGACAAGCACCACGACTATCAGAAGGTGCGCCGCGACATCGCGGCGGTGAAAGTGGCCATGCCGCAGGTCCTGCACGACGTCGCGCAGCGCGCGCTGCACCTACACGGCGCACTCGGCGTCTCCGACGAGATGCCGTTCGTCAAAATGCTGGTGGCCGCCGAATCCCTGGGCATCGCCGACGGCGCGACCGAACTGCACAAGATGACGGTCGCCCGCCGGACCCTGCGTGAATATGAGCCGGTGACAACGCCTTTCCCCTCAGCCCACATCCCGACCCGGCGCGCCGAAGCACAAGCGCGGCTGGCCGAGCGGCTGGAACACGCGGTCGCCGAGTTCTGACGTCGAGCGTCGACTTGTTGGGGAAAAGCCCGCGTTTCACCGCAACAACTCGACGCTCGACGTGGGTTTTAGGCGCGGGTTTTATGCGACGAAGCGAACCACGCTTTCGGCCACGCACGCCGGCTTGGCCGATCCCTCGATCTCGACGGTGGTCGAGATGGTCGCCTGCACGGCGCCGTTACCCACGTCGTCGACGCTGACCAACGAACTCTGGGCGCGTACCCGGGAGCCGACCGGAACCGGGGCGGGGAATCGAACCTTGTTGAGGCCGTAGTTGATTGCCAGCTTGATGCCGTTGACGGTGTAGATCTGGTGCTGCAGCTGGGGCAGCAGCGCCAAGGTCATGAAACCGTGGGCGATGGTCTTGCCGAACGGGCCCGACGCGGCCCGTTCCGGGTCGACGTGAATCCACTGGTGATCGCCGGTCGCGTCGGCGAACAGGTTGACGTCTTCCTGGGTGATGGTGACCCAGTCGCTGTGCCCGAGGTCTTCGCCCGCGGCCGCGGCAAGTTCGGTGACTGATTCGAAGGTGCGCATTCGATGTTCTCCTTGGCTTCGGCTGCTAACAATAGCGCCGTGGCTCCACGTCGTGGCCGGAGGTCGCCGTTTCATCTCGGCTGTCGAGGGAACCCCACGGGGGAACTCCCCCTCCCCAGAAAAGGAAGCCACCATGCCAGATCACAAGGGCCACAAGGCCGAGGAAGACGTGGACGCTGAGAACCACCAGACTCAGTCCCGCGCCGCCGCGGGCGAGGAAGACGGCTCGTATGTGGGGGCTGCGGGTTCGGATGACTCGTTCGACGCCGGTGAGTCGGGCGCCGAAGCGCGCAGCCAAGACGGCTAGTCGGGCCGGCGAGCGCTTGCGCCCGCGCGGCTATCCGGGTTATCCCAGCGCGCCGATCGCCGCTTGCAGCTTGGCGGTGGCCTGGTCGGCGACTTCCTGCAGAGCTCCCTGCTCGCCCGTCACCTTGACCATGAGTTGGGGATCCATCGCTTCGACCAGAACCGCATCGGCATCACCGGCGGGATCGGACCGCACCACCACGTTGCACGGCAACAGCTGGCCGATCTGGCGATGAATGCCCAGCGCGCGATGCGCGAGCGTGGGGTTGCAGGCGCCCAAGATGAGGTAATCCTCCATGTCCTCGCCCAGCTTCTGCTTCAGCGTGGCCTTGACGTCGATTGTCGTCAGGACGCCAAAACCCTGATCCGCCAACGCCTTTGTCGTCCGGTCCACCGCATCCTCGAACGAGGTGTGCAGCGTGGTGCTCAACGTCGATGTCATTCTTTCCTCCTTGTTTCAGCGTCGACGCTCGTGCGGCTAGGCCGCGCGTGGCCGTTGCAGTTGGGCAAACTGCGGAATCGCGGCCAAGGTCGCGATCGCATCGAACAGCGCGGTGGCGGCATCGGAATCCGGAAGCCCGGTCAGCACAGGCCCGAAGAATGTGTGGTCGCCGATCCGCAGAATGGGGCTGCCCCCGGTCTCACCGAGTGCCTTTTGGCCCTCCTCATGCTGGGTCCGGATGAAGTCGTCCAGGGACGCGTCGGAGACCGCCGCCGCTTCTGCGCCGCGGGCCCCCGCCGCCATCAAGACCTGCGCGACGAGGTCGCCGCTGACAGGCTCTGAGCGGTCGAAGTGTCGCTCGCCGAAGGCGAAATACGCCGCGTTCCATCCCGCGTCGCCATGGTCGCGCGCTATAGCGGCCATCAGCCAGCCGATCTGCCGCGAGTCACGCATGTGGGCCTGCTGCGCGGGTGACAACTCCCGACCCTCGTTGAGAACCGCCAGGCTCATCAGGTGCCAGTCGATCGCCAGTCCAGTCTTCTCTGCGACGGCGCGGAGCCAACGTGCGGTGTTCCACGAGTACGGACACACCGGGTCGAGCCAGAGCGTCACCGTCGGTCGGGTCCGGTCATTTTTCGCGGAGGACATTGCTTTTCACCCCTCTCTCGGCAGCGTGGCCCTTCAGGCCAGGCTCAGGAACAGTTTCTCGAGGTCATCGATGGAGACGGCCGGCTTAGCGGCCGGCCGCGCGATGCAGTCACGCAGCCCGGACGCGATGATCTTGAAGCCCGCGCGATCGAGGGCCTTCGAGACGGCCGCCAACTGGGTCACGACGTCCTTGCAACTGCGACCCTGCTCGATCATCGAGATGACGCCCCCGAGCTGACCGTGCGCCCGCCGTAACCGGGCGAGGACGGCGTCGATGTCCCCGGCGTCGTGCTTGGCGACATCCGTGTTGTGCGATCCGCTGCCGTTACCTTCGCTTCCCATGCGTCCTGTATACCATACCCCGTAGGGTATATAGCCCTGATCGTCCCGCCGGGTCCGGGCAACGATGCGCGCGATTTGGCGCAAGATGGGGCTGTGAGGCTGCTGTTGATCGCCGATACCCACATCCCGAAAAGGGCCCGCGACCTGCCCGCGCCGGTATGGAACGCGGTGTCCGAGGCCGACGTCGTCGTCCACGCCGGCGACTGGATAGCGCGGGAGTTCCTCGACGAGCTCGAGGCGCGGGCGGCCCGGCTGGTGGGCTGCTGGGGAAACAACGACGGCCCGGCGTTGCGGGCGAGGTTGCCCGAACGTGCGGACGTACGGCTGGCGGGGGTCCTGTTCACCGTCGTGCACGAGACCGGCGCCGCGAGCGGACGCGACGCCCGGATGTCGCGGCTCTACCCCGACAGTCAGGTGCTGGTCTTCGGGCACAGCCACATCCCGTGGGACACCACCACCGAGACCGGGTTGCGCCTGCTCAATCCCGGGTCGCCGACGGACCGCCGCAGGCAACCGTTCTGCACCTACATGACCGCGAACGTCGACGACGGCGAGCTGACCGACGTCGTGCTGCATCGCCTTCCCCGGTAGCGGGTACATAACCCACGCATAGCTTCTCCACATAAATAGCTCGGCTACAGAGGTATTATGGGGTGCATATGAAATCACGCACTGATGTGGCGGGCGAGCTCTTTGGAGTCGTCGGCAGGTTCCGTCGGCAGCTGCGCAGGTCGGCCGGCCGCGGATTCGACTCGTCGCGACTCTCCGAGTCTCAATCGGAGCTGTTGTGGCTGGTCGGGCGTCGGCCGGGTATTTCGGTCAGCGCCGCGGCGGCCGAGCTCGGCCTGGTGCCCAACACCGCTTCCACCCTGGTCACCAAGCTGGTGTCCGGCGGGCTATTGCTGCGGACGGCGGGAGACACCGACCGCCGGGTCTGCCAACTTCGGCTTGCCGAGCCCGCCCAGCAGGTCGTCGACGCATCCCGCGCCACCCGGCGGGCATTGCTGTCCGAGGTGATCGGCGAACTGGATGACGACGAAATCGATTCTTTGACAAAGGGATTGGAGGTCCTCGACACGATGACCCGAAAACTGCGAGAGCGGCGACCATGAGCGGATCGCTGCCGATGGCGGTCGACGGCCGAAACCTGACCTATCGCTATGGCCAGTTCACCGCCGTCGATGACGTGACCCTGCAGGTGCGCCCTGGCGAGACCATGGGACTGCTGGGGCCCAATGGCGCCGGCAAGACCACCATGGTCCGGATGCTGACCACGCTGACACCCGTGCAGCACGGCGAACTGCGTATCTTAGGGATGGACGCGCGCCGCCAAACCACCGACATCAGAAGCAATATCGGCTATGTGCCGCAACAGCTTTCGATCGAGCCCGCGCTCACCGGCCGGCAGAATGCGGCGTGGTTCGCGCGGTTGTACGGCGTGCCCCGCAGCGAGCGCGCCGACCGCGTCGATCAGGCGCTGTCCGCCATGGATCTCATGGAGGTGTCCGACCGGCTGGCGTCGTCGTACTCCGGCGGCATGGTGCGCCGCCTCGAGGTGGCCCAGGCGCTGGTCAACCGCCCGTCGCTGCTGGTGCTCGACGAACCAACCGTCGGTCTGGATCCGATTGCGCGGGACGGGGTGTGGGGGCAGGTGCAAAAGATGCAGGCCCAGTTCGGCATGACCGTCCTGCTGACCACCCACTACATGGAGGAGGCCGACGCGCTGTGCGATCGGGTCGCGCTGATGCATCGCGGTCAGCTGCGGGCCGTCGGCACCCCCGACAGACTGAAGGCGACGGTGTCGCCGTCGGCCACCCTCGAAGACGTATTCCGCCACTACGCGGCGTCGGGTTTGGACGAAGAAGAAGACCCAGGGGAAGCCAACGGGTCCATTCGCGAAATCCGTTCCAGCAGAAAGGTGGCGCGTCGTGTCGGTTGATAGCGCCGCGGCGGGCTCGCTGGTCCTCGCCCCGCGTGGCTGGCAACGAGTCGGTGCGCTGTCCAGCCGCATCGGAGCATTCGCGATCGTCGAACTGCAGAAGCTGCAACACGACCGGACCGAGCTCGTCACCCGGATGGTGCAGCCCGCGCTGTGGCTGTTGATCTTCGGGACCACGTTCAGCCACCTGCATGTCATCCCCACCGGATCGGTGTCGTATCTGGCGTTTCTGGCGCCGGGGATCATCGCCCAGTCGGCGCTGTTCATCTCCATTTTCTATGGGATACAAATCATTTGGGATCGAGACGCCGGAGTGCTGGCCAAACTCATGGTGACGCCGGCCCCGGCGTCGGCACTGATCACCGGCAAGGCGTTCGCCGCCGGCGTCCGTTCGGTGGCCCAGGTGGTCGGGGTGCTCGCGTTGGCGTACGTGATGGGCGTCGGCCTGACGGTCAATCCGCTGCGGATTCTGGCGGCGATGGCCATCGTCATGCTCGGCGCCGCATTCTTCGCCTGCCTGTCCATGACCCTGGCCGGTCTGGTGCGCAACCGCGACCGCCTGATGGGGATCGGCCAGGCGATCACGATGCCGCTGTTCTTCGCGTCCAACGCGCTGTACCCGGTCGACGTGATGCCGACGTGGCTGCACGTGCTGAGCAAGGTCAATCCACTCAGTTACGAGGTGAACGCACTGCGCGGGCTGCTGATCGGCACCCCGTTCAACCCCGTGGACATCGTCGTGCTGGTGGTGGCAGCCGTCCTCGGAATCGTCACGGCATCAACACTTTTACGTCGCCTGGTCGCCTGAGGCACTGCGGTCGCGATAGCGCATGCGCCATCGCAGCGCAAGGGTTGCGCAGGGTTCCGAGAGACGATCGTGACCCGACTGTGACGATGTCTGCGCGAGGCTCAATCGTTAGCTAACCGCGATCTGTCATCCCGGCCGCGACAACGGGATTCGGCGCTCTCGCTGTGTTTCACTCCCCGAGAACAGATTCGACCGCACCTTGCGGCAGATGAAAGTTGGGATGGGTAGAGAGCTATGTCGTTCTTCGAAAAGTTGCGTGGCGCAGCGGCTACCATGCCGCGCCGACTGGCGATCGCGGCTGTGGGTGCCTCCCTGCTGTCCGGTCTCGCGGTAGCCTCCGGCGGCTCCCCCGTCGCGGGGGCCTTCTCCAAGCCCGGCCTTCCGGTGGAATACCTCGAGGTGCCCTCGCCGTCGATGGGCCGCAACATCAAGGTTCAGTTCCAGGGCGGCGGATCGCACGCCGTCTACCTGCTCGACGGCCTGCGCGCGCAGGACGACTACAACGGCTGGGACATCAACACCCCAGCGTTCGAGGAGTTCTACCAGTCCGGCCTGTCGGTGATCATGCCGGTCGGCGGCCAGTCCAGCTTCTACAGCAACTGGTACCAGCCGTCGTCGGGTAACGGACAGAACTACACCTACAAGTGGGAGACCTTCCTGACCCAGGAGATGCCCCTGTGGATGCAGGCCAACAAGCAGGTCTCCCCGGCCGGCAACGCCGCGGTGGGCCTGTCGATGTCGGGCGGCTCCGCGCTGATCCTGGCGGCCTACTACCCGCAGCAGTTCCCGTACGCCGCCGCGCTGTCAGGCTTCCTCAACCCCTCCGAGGGGTGGTGGCCCACCCTGATCGGGCTGGCGATGAACGACGCGGGCGGCTACAACGCCAACAGCATGTGGGGCCCGTCCAGCGACCCGGCGTGGAAGCGCAACGACCCGATGATCCAGATTCCGCGACTCGTCGCCAACAACACCCGCCTCTGGGTCTACTGCGGGAACGGCACCCCCAGCGACCTCGGCGGCGACAACATGCCGGCGAAGTTCCTGGAGGGCATGACGCTGCGCACCAACGAGCAGTTCCAGAACAACTACGTGGCCGCCGGCGGACGCAACGGGGTGTTCAACTTCCCTGCCAACGGGACGCACTCCTGGCCCTACTGGAACCAGCAGTTGGTCGCGATGAAGCCCGATATCCTGCAAACCCTCAACACGGTCAACGCCGCACCGGCTAGCGCGCCCACCGCTAACCCTCCCGCGGCTTAAGGCCAAAGCCAGCATCGGCAGTAGCGCACCGGTCAGCGCTACTGCCGATGCTCTTTTCCCGCCTGCTGGAGCAGGGCTCGGCGATCGGAGTGGAAATACGTGTAGCCGGTCGTCAGCCCGCACACGACGGTGGCTATCACCAGCATCCACGTCCCGTTCACGAACAGGCTGATCAAGCCACCCACGGCCGCGCCCACCACGAGGCTCGCGAACATCAGGAAATAGCCCAGCCAGTCCGCCGCCGTCCCACCCGCGATGTGACGCTCGATGCCCTGGCCCATCTTGACCAGCGTGCCGGTCACATAGCTCAGCGGGACCGACACCTCACCGTCCTTGACGAACGATGTGTTCAAAGCCCCAATCCCGAATGCCACCAACATGATCGGTGCAAAGTCGAGCAGATTCTCCTCCCAGCCTTCGTCGACGACGTCGACCAAGGTGGCCGCCGCCAAACTGAATGTCGTCAACACCGTCGGTCCGTGCGGGTGCGCCACCCAGAGATGTCGCCGGCACACCGACGCGATTATCACGCCGGCGACGAAGCACAGAATCAACACCGCCGCGGAGATCGAGAGCACCACGTCGCCGCGAAAGAACCCCAGCGCCGCGCGTTGCGCGTTGCCGGTCATGAACGTCACGAAGTATCCGGCGGAATGCGTATAGGCGGTCGCCCCCAAGATCCCGGCAAGCACTGCCAGCACCCACGACAGGCGCGATTCGCTGTTGTTGATTTCACTCGGCACCCGCACATGTTTTCAGACATCGGCCATCCGCGCAGCGGACGGCCGAGGCGGCAGCCCGCTAGGCAGCGGTAAGACGTGCGATGGAACGCAACGGGATTGGCAGCCAGCCCGGCCGGTGCCGCGCCTCGTAGCCGGCCTCGTAGACGGCCTTGTCCAGCTCGTAGGCGGCCAGCAGCTGCGCCGAGTCGCGCGGATCGATCCCCGAGGCGGCCGCGTAGCCGTCGCAGAATGCCGTCCGGTTGCGCTCGACCCACTCCCGGGCGCGCGCCGCCAATTGCTTGTCATCCGCGTGGTCCACCAGCGGTCCGTAGGCGGCGTAGTCGAACGACCGCAGCACGCCGGCCACGTCCCGCAACGCTGAGTCGGGCGCACGGCGCTCCTCGAGCGGCTGTCCGGGCTCGCCCTCGAAGTCGATCAGCAACCAGCGCTCCGGCGTGCGCAGCACCTGGCCCAGGTGCAGATCGCCGTGGATGCGCTGCACGGTGATCGTCTCCGAGACCAACTTCTGAAATCGCTCTTCGATCGTCGCCGCGTGCTCCTCGAGCGCGGGAACCTGCGCCACCGTCGAGGACAGCCGCGACAGCACGTTGTCCACCGGGAAAACGGCCTGCGAGGTGCCCAGGGCCTCGGCCAGGGTGGCGTGCACCGACGCCACGGCCTCGCCGAGCCGGTAGGACTCCCCGGCGAAGTCGCCGCCGACCTCGTAAGCGTAGAGATCGCCTTCGGCGAACAGGTCGCGGACGCTGGCGGTGGCCATCGCCCAGCCTTCGGCGGAATTCGCGGCGAATTCCGTGACCATGCCCAGCGGCCATGCCGCGTCGGCGCCGCCGTCCGAACCCGCCATCTCGTAGCTTCCCAGCAGCCGCGCGACGTGCGGGTTACCGGCCCGGCCCAGCACGCGGTTCAGCTCGACGTCGGGGTTGATGCCGCTGCTGACTCGGCGGAAGACCTTGAAGATGGCGTCGCGGTCGAAGATGACGCTGGTGTTGGACTGCTCGGCATCGGATACGTGCGCCATCGCCTCCAGGGGCAGCTTCGCATCCGGTTCCTTGGCGAAGTTGATCTCGGTGCCCGACGCGCCGCGCGAGGCCGACGAGTCGATGAGCGAGAGCAGGAACCGCGGCGCAACGGCGTCGTACATCGCGTCGAAGGCCGTCCGGTCGTCGACGGCGCCGATGGTGGCGACGTTGCTGTATTCGGAGACCGGGGGAGCGTCCCAGCGCACGATCACCTGGTAGCGGTGCCGGGAACCGTCGGCGTAGACGGCGTCGACGAGCACCAGGTCGAGGCCGTCGTCGAGCGGGACGACCACGCTCGCCTCGGCGCTGGACAGTTCGCGGTTGCGTCCTGCGTACCAACGTTGCTGTGGAAGCCACTCAGACCAAGGCAGCTTGGCCGGCTGAGTCATTTGCGCCACTCCTTCTCATCGGCTCCGTTCCCCGCCAGCGGATGCGCTCCCCGCGAGGCTGGGGAGTACCCCCACGGCATCGCCGCGGCGCGAGCCCTCATCATGAATCCTCCTCGCATCCGGTCAACTGGAACCAGTAGAACCCGTGTCCGGGGAGTGTGAGCAGGTAGGGCAGGTGACCGATGCGCGGAAACTCCACCTGTCCGGTCAGCTCGATCGGCGTGCAACCGCTCCAATGCTGCAGATTCAGTTCGATCGGCTGGGGGAAACGCGACAGGTTGTTGACGCACAGGACGGTGTCACCGTCGTCGGACACCTGCCGCACGAAGGCCAGCACCGAGGGGTTCGAGCCGCCCAGCTCCTCGAAGGTCCCGATCGCGAAGGCCTCGTGACGGCGCCGCACGGCCAGCATCGTCCGGGTGAAGTTGAGCAGCGACGTGGAGGTGTCGCGTTGCGCCTCCACGTTGACCGCCTGGTATCCGTAGACGGAATCCTGGCTGGGCGGCAGATAAAGCCGGCCCGGGTTGGCCTTGGAGAAGCCCGCGTTGCGGTCCGGTGTCCACTGCATCGGTGTGCGCACCCCGTCGCGGTCACCCAACCAGATCACGTCGCCCATGCCGATCTCGTCGCCGTAGTACAGCACCGGCGAGCCGGGCAGCGACATCAGCAGCGCGGTGAACAGCTCGATCTGGTTGCGGTCGTTGTCCAGCAGCGGCGCCAGCCGGCGGCGGATCCCGACGTTCGCCTTCATCCGCGGATCCTTGGCGTACTCGGAATACATATAGTCACGCTCTTCGTCGGTGACCATCTCCAGCGTCAACTCGTCGTGGTTGCGCAGGAAGATCCCCCACTGCGCCATATCGGGGATCTCGGGCGTCTGGGCCAGGATCTCCGAAATCGGAAAGCGCGATTCCCGGCGCACCGCCATGAAGATGCGCGGCATCAGCGGGAAGTGAAACGCCATGTGGCATTCGTCGCCGCCGGTGGTGGCGTCGCCGAAGTACTCGACGACGTCGGCCGGCCACTGGTTGGCCTCGGCCAGCAGCACCCGGCCGGGGAATTCGTCGTCGATGACTTTGCGAACCCGCTTGAGGAAGGCGTGCGTCTCGGGCAGGTTCTCGCAGTTGGTGCCCTCGCGCTCGAAGAGGTAGGGCACCGCGTCCAGGCGGAATCCGTCGATACCGAGCTCGAGCCAGAACCGGAGCACGTCGATCATGGCTTCCTGCACGGCGGGGTGGTCGTAGTTCAGGTCGGGCTGATGGGAGAAGAACCGGTGCCAGTAGAACTGCTTGCGCACCGGGTCGAAGGTCCAGTTCGACTCCTCGGTGTCGATGAAGATGATCCTCGCATCGGTGTACTTCTCCGCGGTGTCGCTCCAGACGTAGAAGTCGCCGTACGGGCCGTCGGGGTCGTGCCGCGACTCCTGAAACCAAGGGTGCGAATCGGAGGTGTGGTTCATCACCAGGTCGGTGATGACCCGGATGCCCCGCTCGTGCGCGGCGTTGAGCAGCGCGACGAAATCCTCGACCGTGCCGAACTCGGGCAGCACCTTGTAGAAGTCCCGGATGTCGTATCCGCCGTCTCGCAGAGGCGAGTCGTAGAAGGGTGGCAGCCAGATGCAGTCGATGCCCAGCCACTGCAGGTAGTCCAGTCGTTGCAGCAGCCCGCGCAGGTCGCCGGATCCGTCGGCATTGCCGTCCAGGAAGGCCCGCACCAGCACCTCGTAGAACACCGCGTGCTTGAACCACGTGGGGTCGGTGGGCAGCGCGGCGGCGTTGTTGAAGTCCTCGGCGTCGGGGTGCTCCACGACGCCGTCCTGGACGTGACTGCCCCCCTCGGGATGGTGCTCGACAGCTTCTCTTGCGTCGTTCATCAAATCCACGATGCCACGGGTACCCTAGGCGCCACTTTCGGAATCACGCACCTACGTTTACGTCGAAACACGCCCGCTCGCAAACGATTTGGCCACCGGCCCGGTCCCGTCGGCGCGGCTGTCAGGCCGGTGGCCCCTCCGCCAGGGTGATGTCCACGGTGTGATCGCCGCCATTGTTGGACCGGTAGTGCACGGCGATGGTGTCCCCCGGGTGATGCGGGACGAGCACCCCGGTCATGGACGTCGCGCCGTTGATCGCGACGTTGTCGACGCCGGTGATGACGTCGCCGGGCGCGATGCCGGCGGCCGCCGCGGGGCCGGTGCTGACGACGCGCTGCACCAGCGCGCCGTTGCCGTTGTTGTCCATCACACCCAGGCCCAGGAAGGCGGTGGGACCGATGTGAACCGTGTTCGAGCCGGCGCCCGACCGGATCTGGCCGGCAACCCCCATCGCGCGTCCGATGGGAATGGCGAAGCCCTGCCCGCCGGACATCTTGTAGCTGTCGGTGGCGGCGGTGTCCACGCCGATCACCTGCCCGGCGCTGTTCACCATGGGACCACCGGAGTCACCGGGCTTGATCGGGGCGTCCGCCTGGATCAGGCCACCCAGGTTCTCCTGCGCGCCGGTCAGCGTGTCGGTCGCCGAGACGCTCTGGTTGAGCGCGACGACCTTGCCGGCCACGGCGTTGGGCGTGCCGCCCTGGCCGCCGACGTTGCCGAGCGCGACGATCGGCTCTCCCACGGTCGCCGCGCCCCCGATCGCGGCGGTGGGAAGGCCGGCCGCGCCGCGAAGCTGCAGCACCGCGATGTCCTGGGTGCGGTCGTAGCCGACCACGTCAACGGCGTAGCTCTGGCCGTTGCCGACGGCGAATGCGCTGATGTCGGTGGCGCCCGAGATCACGTGGTTGTTCGTCAACACGACCCCGTTGGGATCGATCACGATGCCGGTTCCGGCGCCCACCGCGTTGTTGTAGCCGAATTTGGTGTCGATGTTGACCACCTGCGGCCCCACCTGACCGACCGCCGCCGACGGGTCGAGTGGCGCCAGGGGGCGGTCGGTGAACCGATCCAGCGTCAGGTTGGACGGTGACGCCGAAGCCGGCGCAAGGCCCACGCCGGACCCCAGACCAAGCCACAGTCCGGCCACCGTCAGCACGCTGACCAACCATGACCACAGGACCGGGCGGTGGTGCGGTTTGCTCATCGGTGTCACCCTCCTGCTTCGCGGTAGAGAACAAATTGTCCCGGCCTCAGGCTCTTGGCGGCACATGTGTGTGTATATAACCGTAATGCAGGTAGCTATGCACGGCATGGGTGAGGTTCTGACCAGCCCGTCCGCAGCTACCGCGCGTCTTAAGCTGACACGGTGGGCGAATTCGAACCCAAGGCCAGCTTCGGCCGGGCCCCGGTGGCCCGACTGGCGACGGTCACGCCCGGCGGCCTGCCGCACCTGGTGCCGGTGGTGTTCGCCGTCGCCGCCGACGACGGCGACGTGGTCTACACGGCCGTCGACGCGAAGCCGAAAACGACACAGCGGCTGCGCCGCCTGACCAACATCGACAGCAACCCCCGGGTGAGCCTGCTCGTGGATCACTACGCCGACGACTGGGCCCAGCTGTGGTGGGTGCGCGCCGACGGCGTCGCCACCGTCCACACCCACGGTGACGCCGTTGAGCTCGGGCGCCTGCTGCTACGAGCGAAATACCCACAGTATCAATCGGTTTCGCTGGACGGCCCGGTGATCGAGGTCGCGGTGCGGCGTTGGTCCAGCTGGCATCACTGAGCGCCGGCTCGGCGGGGCCGCCCACCGCCGTGGCGGCTGATTCGGTCCGACGGTCTTGTGGTCGACCGAAGTTGGGTGGATGGTAGCTAGATAGGTGCTGGCTAGGACAGCAATGGCGCGCCCCGGGCAACCTGGAGGAAAGTCATGGCCGACAGGACAAACGCTTCCCAAGGAGCGGGGAACGCTCCTACCGCCAACGGTCCCGACGAAATCCGCAACGTGGTGCTGGTCGGTCCGTCGGGTGGGGGCAAAACCACACTCGTAGAAGCCCTGTTGGTCGCCGCCGGTGTGCTGACCCGGAGCGGTTCGGTGGCCGACGGCAGCACGGTTTGCGATTACGACGACGCCGAGATCCGACAACAACGGTCGGTGGGCGTCGCGGTGGCATCCCTGTCGCACAACGGCATCAAGGTGAACCTGGTCGACACTCCCGGATACGCCGACTTCGTCGGCGAGTTGCGGGCGGGGCTACGCGCCGCGGATTGCGCGCTGTTCGTCATCGCGGCCAACGAAGGCGTCGACCAGCCCACCAAATCGCTTTGGCAGGAATGCGACCAGGTCGGCATGCCCCGCGCCGTGGTGATCACCAAGCTCGACCACGCCAGGGCAAATTATTCCGACGCGTTGGCCGCCGCGCAGAATGCGTTCGGCGACAAGGTTTTACCGCTGTACCTGCCTACCGGCCTGCCCTCCTGCCACGGCCTGATCGGGCTGTTGTCGCAAACGCGGTACGAATACACCGACGGCAAACGCACCGTGCAACCGCCGGACCCCTCCGACGCCGAGCAGATCGAGGAGGCGCGCGGCGCCCTGATCGAGGGAATCATCGAGGAGTCCGAGGACGAGTCGCTGATGGAGCGCTACCTCGGGGGCGAGGTCATCGACGAGTCCGTGCTGATCCAGGATCTCGAGCGCGCGGTCGCCCGGGGATCGTTCTTTCCGGTGATCCCGGTCTGCAGCGGCAGCGGCGTGGGCACCCTGGAGTTGCTGGAGGTCGCCACTCGCGGCTTCCCGTCGCCGATGGAACACCCGCTGCCGGAGGTCTTCACCCAGGTCGGTGCGCCGCACGCCAGCCTGACGTGTTCGCCGGACGCCCCCTTGCTCGCGGAGGTGGTGAAGACGACGTCGGACCCGTACGTCGGCAGGGTCAGCCTGGTCCGGGTGTTCGCCGGGACCATCAGGCCCGACACGACGGTTCATGTGTCGGGCCACTTTGCGTCGTTCTTCGGCACCGGCAACGGCAGTGGTCATGCGCATCCCGACCACGACGAGGACGAGCGCATCGGGGTGCTGTCCTTCCCGCTGGGCAAGCAGCAGCGCCCGGCGCAGGCGGTGGTGGCCGGTGACATCTGCGCGATCGGCAAACTGAGCCGCGCGGAAACCGGTGACACGCTTTCGGATAAGTCCGAGCCGTTGGTATTGAAGCCCTGGACCATGCCCGAGCCGCTGCTGCCGATCGCTATCGCGGCCCACGCCAAGACCGACGAGGACAAGTTGTCGGTGGGGCTGGGCCGGTTGGCCGCCGAAGACCCGACGCTGCGGATCGAGCAGAACCAGGAGACCCACCAGATCGTGCTGTGGTGCATGGGCGAGTCCCACGCGGGCGTGGTGCTGGAGGCGCTGGCCAACCGGTACGGCGTCACCGTCGACACCGTGGAACTGCGCGTTCCCCTGCGAGAGACGTTCGCCGGCAAGGCCAAAGGCCACGGGCGCCACGTCAAGCAGTCCGGCGGGCACGGCCAGTACGCGGTGTGCGACATCGAGGTGGAGCCGTTGCCGGAAGGTTCCGGGTTCGAGTTCGTCGACAAGGTGGTCGGCGGGGCGGTGCCGCGGCAGTTCATCCCGAGCGTGGAGAAGGGCGTGCGGGCCCAGATGGAGAAGGGCGTGCACGCGGGCTACCCGGTGGTCGATATCCGGGTCACGCTGCTCGACGGCAAGGCGCACAGCGTCGACTCGTCGGACTTCGCGTTTCAGATGGCGGGCTCGCTGGCGTTGCGGGAGGCCGCCGCGGTGACCAAGGTGGCGCTGCTCGAGCCCATCGACGAGATTTCGGTGCTGGTGCCCGACGACTTCGTCGGTGCGGTGATGGGTGATCTGTCCAGCCGGCGGGGGCGGGTGCTCGGCTCCGACACCGCGGGCAACGAGCGCACCGTGGTCAACGCCGAGGTGCCGCAGGTGGAGCTGACCCGCTATGCCATCGACCTGCGGTCCCTGGCCCATGGGGCCGCGTCGTTCACCCGGTCCTTCGCCCGCTACGAACCCATGCCGGAATCCGCGGCCGCCCGACTGAACGCCGCCGTCTAGAACTCCTCAGCTTTTGCGGCCGAACCGCTCCGTCACCGCGCGCCGGTCCAGCGAACCCTTCGCGGTGTGCGGCAACTCGGCGGTCAGTTGAAACTCGGCGGGCACCTCGAAGGGTGCCAGGCGGTCACGGCAGAACGCCGTCAGTTCGTCGGCCGTCGGGGCGGCGGATCCACGCGCGACGATGACCGCGGCCACGGACTCGCCGTACAGCTTGTCCGGCACGCCGAACACGCCGACCTCCAGCACGTCGGGGTGGGTGGCCAGGATGCCCTCGACGCGCTCCGGCGAAATCTTCTCGCCGCCCCGGTTGATGAGCTCCTTGATGCGGCCGCGGATGACGAGGTCACCGGCCGGCGACAGCGTTCCGAGGTCGCCGGTGTGCAACCACCCTTCGGTGAAGTTGGCGGCGGTGATGGACGGGTCGCCGAGGTAGCCGCGCACCACGGTCGGGCCGTGCAGCCAGACTTCGCCGACCGCGTCCGGCGGCAGCGCCTGGCCGTCGGGTCCGACGATCCGGATTTCCGGTCCGGTCGACCGGCCGACGAGTCCGGGTGTGGCACCGGGGTTTTCAGTGTGGCCGGCACCGCCGATGGCCGTCGTCGCCACCTGGTGGGTCGACTCGGTCATCCCGAAGGCGCACACCACCGGCGCCGAGAAGGTGTCGTGCAGCGCCTGCGCGGTCTCGGCGGTCAGCGGTGCGCTGCAACTGCGGATGAACCGCAGGGCGTGCGAGCCGCTCGGCTGCTCGGTTCGGGCGCGCTCCAGCAAGATCTGATGAATCGTCGGGACGGCGGTGTACCAGGTGGCCCCGACGGCCTCGATGTCGTCCCAGAAGGTGTGCGCCGAAAACTTTCCCCGCGCCGGCAGCAACACCGCTCCCCCGGACACCAGGGTGCCCAGCAGCGCGGCGAGCAGACCGTGCCCGTGGTAGAGCGGCATCACCGCCACCGTCGCGTCCTGTGCATCAAGCCCATAGCCCGCGATGATGGCCGCCACCGAGCGAGCGATGTTGTGGCGCGTCCACGGAACCATCTTGGGCACACCGGTGGTTCCGCCGGTGAACATGATCATGGCGTCGTGCTCGCGCAGCCCCTCCGGTGTCGACACGTCACGCCGGGGTGCCGCGGTGACGTCCAGGCTGACCGTCGCGGCGGTGCCGTCAGACCCGACGGCCACCGCGACCGGCCAGGACGGCAAGCCGTCCGGTGCGGTCGCATCGCTGTCGCCGGGCTGGTCGACCAGCACCGCCCGGGCGCCCACCGCCGCGCTACGGGCACGCTGTTCGGCGAGGGGCAGGGCCGGATCCAGCGGAACCACAACGAGATCCGCACGCGACGCCCCCAGTAGCCCGACGACGAATTCGGCGTTACTGCCGGCGCGCAGCGCCACCCGGTCGCCGCGCAGCAAGCCGGCGGCCTTCAGCTTCGCGGCCAGGTCATCGACCAGCCGGAGCAGATCGCGATAGTCGACCCGTAGGTGATCGGCGGTGACCACCAGCGCGCGCGCCTCCGGCGATCGGCGTGCCGCCGCCTCGACCAGATCGGCGATGCTCGCGGATTCTGTCGACCCCCCGCCGCCGTCATTCGACCCCATCGCCGAACTCCTTCCACTCTTGCCATCGATGCCACCCTGCCGGTCGGCTTTCTGGTGCGTCCAATACCGATTCGCTCACGATCGATAACCGGGGGCTATTAACTCCCGTAGTGTGGCCGTGACCTGTGACGATAGCCAACATAAATCGAGGGATAGTGCCCTCGTCTTGGACACGTGGGATGCGCCGGGGTCACAGTGATGGCCAAGGCCGTACCGCACAGCACCCGAGGAGTCGCCCATGTCCACCGCTTCGGTACCTCCGAACCCGAGGGGCCTGATCGACGGCTTTCACCTCGTGGTGGACGCGCTGATGGCCAACGACGTCGAGACGATCTACGGCATCGTCGGCATCCCGATCACCGACCTCGCCCGAGTCGCGCAGGCGTCGGGAATCCGCTACATCGGTTTCCGGCAGGAATCCTCGGCCGGCAACGCCGCCGCCGCCGCCGGATTCCTCACCCGGCGTCCCGGCGTCTGCCTCACGACCTCCGGACCCGGGTTCCTCAACGCCCTGCCCGCGCTGGCGAACGCCACGACGAATTGCTTTCCGATGATCCAGATCTCCGGCTCCAGCAATCGGGCGCTGGTGGACCTGCAGCGAGGCGATTACCAGGACCTCGACCAACTCAACGCGGCGAAGCCGTTCGCCAAGGCCGCCTATCGGATCAATCGGATCGAAGACATCGGGCGCGGGGTCGCGCGCGCCATCCGCACCGCGGTCTCCGGACGGCCCGGCGGCGTCTATCTGGACATCCCCGGTGAGGTTCTGGGTCAGGCCATGAACGCAGACGCCGCGGCGAGGACGGTCTGGCGCATCATCGACCCCGCCCCCCGACAGCTGCCGGCTGCGGACGCCGTCGAACGCGCGCTGGACGTGCTGGCTCAAGCGCAGCGACCGTTGATCGTGCTGGGCAAGGGCGCCGCGTATGCCCAGGCCGACAACGCGATTAGGAAATTCGTCGAGGCCACCGGAATTCCTTTCCTGCCGATGTCGATGGCCAAGGGGCTGCTCCCCGATTCGCACCCGCAGTCCGCCGCGGCCGCCCGGTCCCTGGCGATCTCGCGCGCCGATGCGGTCCTGCTGGTCGGCGCCCGACTGAATTGGCTTCTGGGACACGGGGAGTCACCGCAGTGGAGCCGTGACGCCAAATTCGTCCAGGTGGACATCGCCGCGTCCGAGTTCGACAGCAACCAGCAGGTCGCGCCGCTGGCCGGAGACATCGGCTCGGTGATGTCCGGGCTGTGTGACGGCCTGGCCGCCCGCCCGATCACCGCGCCGCCGCAATGGACGGGCGAGCTGGCCGAGCGCACGGCACGCAACGACGCCAAGATGCGCGAGCGCCTGGCCGAAAACCCGCACCCCATGCGGTTTTACAACGCGCTTGGTGCGATTCAGTCTGTGCTGCAGGACAACCGGGACGTGTACGTCGTCAACGAAGGCGCCAACGCGCTCGATCTGGCCCGCAATGTCATCGACATGGAGCTGCCGCGGCACCGGCTGGACACCGGAACCTGGGGCGTGATGGGCATCGGGATGGGATATGCCATCGCCGCTGCGGTCGAGACCGGCAAGCCGGTGGTCGCAATCGAGGGGGACAGCGCGTTCGGCTTCAGCGGCATGGAGATCGAAACCATCTGCCGCTACCGGCTGCCGGTGACCGTGGTCATCCTCAACAACGGCGGTGTCTACCGCGGTGACGAGGCCACACCCGGTGCGGCCGCCGCGAGATCCGACCCGGCCCCGACCGTGCTGAACGCCCGGGCGCGCCACGAACTGATCGCGGACGCGTTCGGCGGCAAGGGCTATCACGTCACCACCCCGTCGGAGCTGCGCACGGCGCTGACAGAGGCGATCGGCTCCCGGGCGCCCTCACTCATCGACTGCGAACTCGACCCGGCGGCGGGGGTCGAAAGCGGGCATCTGTCCAACCTGAACCCGGCCAGCGCCGCCACCGCCCCACCGGCGGCGGCGCTCAGCGACGGTGGGTAAGCCCCAGCAACTGCGCGTCGAAAAACTCGTTGAGCGAAAGCTGTTCGGCGGATGTGGCCAGCGCGCGGGCGATCGGCGATCCGGGTCCGCTCGAGCTGGTGGCCAGGGCGACATCGGCCTTGAGCACCGGGTCGACCATTTCCACCGCCCGGATGGCCGGCCCCAGCGGCGACGTCCACAGCCACGTGTGCGGCACGATCGACGCCCAGTTGCCCGCCGAGACCTGAGCGAATAACGATGCGACGGAATCGGTTTCGACCTGCGGGCTGACGGTGAGGGAATGATCGGCGAACGACTTGTCGATGATCTGGCGATCACGCATCGCGGTAGTGAGCAACGCCAGCGGCAGTTGCGCGGCCTCCACCCAGGTCATCGTCGTCGCGCCGGATCCCACCATGACCGCCGGCGCCAGCAGCACATATCGCTCCTGGTACAGCGAAACCAGATTCACGTCGTGTGCTTCTTCCGGCGCCGCATGCACGATGGCGGCATCGATCTCGAACTCGCGGAGCCGCCGGTACAGTTCGGTGGCCGCCAGCCGAGAGAGGATGTGCACCTTCACCAATGGGTGCGCCGAACAGAACGCGGAGAGCACCAGGGAAGCCGTGGTGGAGGCGGTGGGAACGGTGCCCAGCCGAAGTGTCCCGGTGACGCCCGAGCGTACGGCGTCCACTTCGGACTTGAACGCATCGTGTTCGGCGAGGATCCGCCTGGCCCACACCACCAGCCGCTCGCCTTCGGGAGTGAGGCCCTCGAAGCTGTGTCCGCGATTGATCAGCGTGACATTCAGTTCTCGTTCGAGCTTGGCGATCGCGGCCGAGAGCGCCGGCTGGGAGACAAAGCATTTCTCGGCCGCCCGGGCGAAGTGCCGCTCGGAAGCGACCGCCACAAAGTACTCCAGTTGACGGAACAGCACCCGCACTCCTCGGGTTCGGGCTGGGCCTCTCGGGCACCGATCCGCTGAGGCTAGCGCGTTGCCGACTGGCGGGCCAAGCCGAAGTTTGCGCCACCGCCATCGCGGCTATCCGTATGAATTCGGCCTTTCGGGCTGCTCGTAACACCGCGACCGCGAAAACCGAAGCGCTGGTACCGGTTTCACGCAACTGCGGCTCAGGCTTGCGCAACTTCCGCGGCACGCGGGACCCACCCGGATGCGCTCCGACGCGCGTGAACTCAATCGGTGATCAAATCGTTACCGTGACGACCGCGCCAAGCTGTCATTGTTTGCTGAAAACGGTGATCAGCGGGTAACCAGTAGAATATCGGTGTGCTAATCACGCCATCTCGAAGGGTGGACGCTATGCGTCGGGGTGTTCGTTATCTATTTGTTATGGTCGCGATCACAGCTGTGGGCCTGGTGGCACCGGTCGGTCGCAGCACCGCGGCCGTGCCACAACCACAGCCCGCCCCCGAGGTCGCCTCGATTTTGCCCGCTAATGGCGCCTCGGTGGGCGTCGCCCATCCGGTCGTGGTGACCTTCGCCGCTCCGGTGGCCGATCGGGCCGCCGTCGAACGGTCGATCCACGTCACGTCGCCCAGCGGCACCCCCGGACACTTCGAATGGATCCAGAGCACTGTCGTTCAGTGGGTACCCGACCAGTATTGGCCGGCCCACACCCACGTGCAGGTCGGCGTGCAGGCCCTGTCGACGGGCTTCGACACCGGCGATTCGCTACTCGGTGTCGCCAGCATCTCCAAGCACACCTTCACCGTGAGCAGGAACGGGGAGGTGCTGCGCACCATGCCGGCGTCGATGGGCAAGCCCAGCCGGCCCACCCCGATCGGCAGCTTCACGGCACTGGAAAAGCAGCGCACCGTGGTGATGGACTCGCGGACCATCGGTATCCCGCTCAGCTCGCCCGAGGGCTACAAGATCACCGCCTCCTACGCGGTGCGAGTCACCTGGAGCGGCGTCTACGTGCACTCGGCACCGTGGTCGGTCGATTCCCAGGGCTACGCCAACGTCAGCCATGGCTGCATCAACCTCAGTCCCGACAACGCCGCCTGGTACTTCAACGAGGTGAACGTCGGCGATCCTATCCAGGTCGTGGCCTGAGCGCCACCGCCTCATCGGCGGCGCGACCCGGGCTCCCCTACCGCCGGCACGGGCGCTGAAAGAAAGCGCGGGCTTTGCTGGGCGCCTACCCAATGCCGCAGCCGCGCCGTGGGTGCGCCGGCCCGATCGACGTGTTCCGTACCGCCGTGCCGGAGGCGAAAATCGTTGTGGACGACGACATTCCGCGTCTGTCGGCGGCGTGGACAGACGAGAACGTCGCGGATCTGGGCTTGGTGTAGTCGCTGCCAAGCTAGCCGGGTAGCCCTTTCTTCACCGCGGCATCCTGCTTGCGACCGATGTCGAGAGCGACGGCCGGATCGACCGGCTCGTTGGGCGGGCTGTCGAATTCCAGGGTGACCAGTGCCTTGCCTTCGGTGAAGACCAAAACGGTCATCGCTTGGGAGTTGTCCGGTGAGGTCCCCGAGATCATCACCCCGTTCGCGCCGACAGCAAGCGGTTGCCAACTACCGCTCACCTTGCCGTTGTAACTGCTTTGGGTGGAGGCTAATTCGGCGACCGCCGCGGGCGGATCGGCGGCGATGACGATGGTGTCCCACAGCCGCCGGCTGCTGTCCGCGTTGGCGAACAGCTGGGCGACGCCGGGCGCATTGTTGGGGTTGAGCAGGGGCGACTGCGGTGCTGTGAGCCCGCCGCCGACGTCGTTCGGCTTGATCAGCAGGGAGCCGTAGTCCGACGGCTGGACCGACGGCGGGCCGGTGACCGAGCTCGAACCGGTCGAAGCGGGAGAACTCGGCGCCGGCGCCGATGAGGGTTTGCCGTCGCCGCCGCATCCGGTGCTCGCGGCGCCGACCACGACGATGGCAGCGGCCCAGCCGGCGATGCCGATCCGATCAACTTGCACGCATGTCCTTCCACGTGTCATCGGTGTCCGGGCCTCCGCCGCGGCCCCCGACGCCGCCGGCGAAACACTGGTGTAAACCAGGGTCGCTACGAACATAGGCCCAGTCGACGCCCCCTGGGTAGCGGTTTGGCGCGCCTATGCTGGCGTGGACACGAGCATCCCCGCGCTGGAAGGAGATCGGTATGACGGCTGCAGCGGCGCGCGCAGTGCGGTTCGACCATTACGGGGGGCGTGAGGTGTTGTACGTCGCGGACATCGAGATGCCCTCCCCCGGGCCGGGCGAGGTCGTCGTCGAGGTGCGCGCGGCGGGGATAAATCCCGGCGAAGCCGGCATCCGGACCGGGGCGATGCACGAGATGTTCCCGGCGACCTTTCCCTCCGGCCAGGGCAGCGATCTGGCCGGCGTCGTCACCGCCGTGGCGCCCGGGGTCACCGAGTTTTCGGTCGACGACGAAGTCTTGGGCTTCAGCATGCGGCGGTCCAGCCACGCCACCCACACCGCGGTTCCCGTCAACCAGTTGATCCGCAAACCCGCCGAACTCAGTTGGGAGACGGCAGGTTCGCTGTACGTGGTCGGTGCGACCGCCTATGCTGCCGTGCGTGCCGTGGCGCCTCAAGCCGGTGAAACGATCGCCGTGTCGGCGGCCGCGGGCGGGGTGGGCAGCCTTGTCGTGCAGCTTCTGGCGTTGCGCGAGGCGCGAGTGCTCGGCATTGCGGGCCCGGGCAATGCCGGCTGGCTACGCGCGCATGGCGTCACCCCTATCGCCTACGGTGACGGGCTCGCCGAGCGGCTGCGTGACGCGGCACCGGACGGCATCGACGCATTCATCGACCTGTTCGGCCCTGACTACGTCCAGCTTGCCGTCGATCTCGGCGTGGCACCCGAGCGAATCGACACCATCATCTCGTTCCAGAAGGCGGGCGAGGTGGGCGCGAAGACCGAGGGCAGCATGGCAGCCTCGACACCCGAGGTGCTCGCCGAGATGGCCGACCTGATCGTTTCCGGCGCCATCGAATTCGACATCGCCGCGGCCTACCCGCTCGACCGGGTCGCCGACGCCTATGCCGAGCTCGAGCAGCGGCACACACACGGGAAAATCGTTCTGCTGCCGACCAACTCAGAATGAGGTGGCCGGCCCGACAACGCCGGCCTGCACGATCTTGATGATGACGAAAACGACGGCCACAACCAGGTAGCCCCGCAGGGTGAAGAGCCCCGCCCGGCGCATCGGTGACATCACTGGCCGATCGAGCAGCGCGAGGCTGGGGGTCTGCCAGCTCAACCGGTCCTGGCGCCGTACCGCCCGCCGCTCGGCACGCGTCAGCGACGAGGCGTCGTCGAGATCGTCGACCTCCCCCGGGTCGAGGCCGCCGCCGAGAGTGCGCACGATTGCTTCCGCCTCGGTCAGGTTCCGGTGTCGTCCGCCCACGATGATCATCACTGCACCGCCGACGACGCCGAGCACCGCACCGGTCGCGAGCCCGGCCTCGATGGTGGCGGTGGAGAGGCTGGGGAAGAAGGTGGCCGCCGTCAACGCCAGCGACAGCAGCACCAGGCACCACACGATGGTCCACGCAATGATGTTCTGCCGCACCGTATTCACCCACGGTCCCAGCACAGCCCGATCGTTGCACAACAACACCAAGAAGACCGTGGCCGAGGGCAGCAGCACGCCGGCCAGTGCCTGGACTCCCTGGGTCACCAGGCCCAGGATGTGGTCGGGGCTGAAGGAGACCGCTGCCGACACCGCCAGCAGTATCGCGTAGCCGCCGTAGAACAGCGGGGCCTCGCGGATCTTCCAATGCAGCGAGTGGCGCTTACCCATGGCATCACCGACCGCATACGTGGTCGCCAGGCCGACGGCATTGGCGCCGATCAGCGACGCGTCCAGCAGGACGATCGCGAACAGCACGCCCACCGTGGGGCCAAGATGCGTCGACAACCCCGACGCGACCGCGCCCGCATCGGTGAAGTGGCCCGCATCGGCCGTGCCCGTCAACCCGAACGCCGCGACGGCCATCAGCGCCGTCGCGCCGACCATCACCACGACGATTCCAATGGCCAAATCCGCTCGGCCGTAGGGAATCCAGCGGGCCGTGATGCGCTTGTCCACCACATTGGACTGCTGGAAGAACAGCTGCCACGGTGCGACCGTAGTGCCCACGATCGCGACCACCAGCAGCAACACCGTCGAGTTGAGCCCACCGGGAAACTGCGGGATGAGCCCGGCCGCGGTGGCTTTCGGGGTCGGATGCACCAGCAAGACCATCGGGAAGATCAGCACATTCACCGCAATCAGGAGGAACATCAACCTCTCCCAACGGCGGAACGATCCGCCCGCCACCGCGGCGAACAGCAGGACGGCCGCGGCGGGAACGGCGACGATCTTCGGGCAACCCAAAAACCCGAGAGCCAGTGAGACGCCGATGAATTCGGTGACGATGGTCAAGGCGTTCAGGATCAACAAGTCAGCGACGCTGAAGGCGCCCCAGAACTTGCCGAACCGCTCGAATATCAAGCGCGCGTGCCCAACCCGGGCCACTGCGCCTAGTCGCAGCACCATCTCCTGGTTCACGTACAGCACCGGAATCAGCAGTGCCAGCGTCCACAACAGGCCCATGCCGTAGTTCTGGCCGGCCTGCGCATAGGTCGCGACGCCACCGGCGTCGTTGTCGCCCACCATGACGATCAGTCCCGGTCCGGTGATGACCGCCAGTGTGCGCAGGCGCCGCCAACGCCCGCTGAAAGCCCCGTCCCCGTCGCGCCGGATGCGCCCGAACGCCCCGACGATGTCGCCGGCGTGCGCGGAATCCAGCTCGGCCGCGCGTTGCGGCGCGGAGCGTGCGCCTTCCGGCGCGGCAGCGGCCCGACCGGCCACCGGGGTGCGGCGGTCGTAGATCGAAGTCATCGAATCCTCGCTATCTCGAGCGGTTTTCAGCCACCAGTGAGGCGGTTGCGGCGCTCAACGTGCCTGCGGCGGCGAGCGGAGCTGTGCCGCCCGCCGCCGGGGCAGCATTTCAACGGTGGCTGCCGTCGGGACCCGAGACGTGGCCGCCCAGCGACGCGGTGACCATCGCGACCGGCATCCTCGAGACGTACAGGTTGGCGCGCTCCTGCGGGGTCAGGCTGGCGCGCAGGTGAAACCTGTTGGCCAGCAACCGGCCTGCACGCAGCATCGACCGGCCGCGCATCCCGGAGGCAGCGGAAAAACGGTGCATAACAGCAAAAGCCATGATCTTCTCCTGACGGAGGCCCGGTCGGCGTCGGCACGGCGCGTCAGCCGCGAAACCAAGCGAGGTCAGGCGGTGCGAGAAATGCCGGAACCGGATCGGGACAAGACGGATTTCGGATAGGGACTATCGCCGGGACTCATCTCGCCCTCACCTCCTCACGGCCGGGACACACGCGGGTGTCACTACATTCACCTGAACGGGAGAGGCGGAAATGACCGACAGTGCAGCGCCGGCCGCACCCCTCTCGTCGGAGCTTCGGCACTGCACGGCGTATCCAGACCCAGCCGATGGTCCAGAAGCCACTTGGGCTCAACCCTTAGTCCGGGAAGAGCTGTCCTGACCCGGGGCGTCTCTCGACGTTCGGGGTCAGTGGCCTGTGTCCATGCAGACGCCTCACCTACCGAGGTGCTTGCGGGGTCCATAGTGACACCGGGTCCGCAAGCTCGTCAAACCGCTTAACGGTTTCCTGACGGTTGCGCGCCCGGGCACCGCTCATGGGAAAAAGCCTAGGCTCAAACACATGACCACAACCTTGCAGGATTCCCGGGTCGCATCGACGCTCGACCGCATGTACGCCGAGTCGAAGAATCAGATGTCGCTGTTGCGTGAGCGGCGCGGCACCTTCGATCGGCCGATGACCACGCGAGAACGCACCGAGGCGATGAGCGAGTTCTACATTCCAGTGACACCGGAAGCCGGCCGGCTGCTGTATTCGCTGGTGCGAGCCACCCGCCCGGCCACCGTCGTGGAATTCGGGATGTCCTTCGGCATCTCCGCCCTGCATCTGGCCGCGGGGGTGCGCGACAACGGCGCCGGCCGGGTGGTGACCACCGAGCTCAGTGAGACCAAGATCGCGGCGGCGAAGAAGACATTCGCCGAGACGGGCCTGGACGATGTGATCACGATCCTGGAGGGCGACGCGCTGACCACGCTGGAAAGCCTGGACGGCGCAATCGATTTCCTGCTGCTCGACGGTTGGAAGGATCTGTATCTGCCCGTGATCGAGCTGCTGGAGCCTCGCCTGTCCACGGGTGCGCTGGTCATCGCCGACAACGCCAGCTCGGCCGACATGGCGCCCTATCTCGATCGCGTCCGCAACCAGGACAACGGCTACGTCAGCTTCAACTTCCAGGTCCGCGACAGCGACAGCATGGAGATCAGCTGCCGCACAAGCGGTTAGGGCTACCTCAGCGATTCCTCGAGCCACGGCGTCAGCCACTTCACCCCTTCGGGGGTGAGGTGGACGCCGTCGCTGCGCACCTTGATGCCGTCGACCTTGGCGGTATAGACCCCGTCGGGGCACAGCTTCTTGTTCAGGTCGAGGATCGCGACGTTGGGATGGTGGCTGACGGTCTTGCGCAACATGGTGTTCCACAGGTTGGCCCGGTCCGGCTGGTCCTCCGGATACAGCCGACCGTCCGGCTTTTCGCCACCCCGGCTGTAGGGGACGGTCGCGACCACCACGTGCACACCGGTAGCGCCCACGATGGTCAGCGCCCGTTCGAGCTCGCCGTTGAGGTAGGCGTCGAAGGTCGGGTCGCCGATGTGAGTCCACTGGCCTTCGTTGACCCGGTCCACCGTCTCCCAGCGGCCGATGACCAGCAGCGCGACGTCCGGCTGATCCCGGCTGACCTGTGTCGACCAGCGAATCGGCCAGCCATCGCATTCGGACCGTTGCTCCAGGGTCTGGCCGATGTAGCGGTACGGCGTGCCACGCACCAGGCTGCATCCGATGACGGTGTGGTCGAGGAAGGCGAACCCGGGTGTCGGGGGCAGGTAGTGCATCCACGTCCACCCGATCGAATCACCGAACACCGAGACGGTGAACGGCCGGTTGGCATCTCGGGGCCGGCTCGGGCCGGGCGGCGACGGCGAGACCGCCGCGACGGCCGAGACGCCGGGCGGCAGACCGGCCTCACGCAGGCCGGGCCCGGTGCCCACCGGGATCACCAACAGCGTCACCGCGGCCGCGCTGGCCACGGTCGCGGCCGCCAGCGGCAGCAGCGGTACCCGCGCCGGTCGCCAGCGCCGAATGGGTTGTTCGAGCAGCCAATACGACGTTGCGGCCGCCAGTAGCGTGGCACCGCACCGCGCGGCGAACAAGGGCAGGCCGGACCATCCGGTGCGTTCGCCGTTGAGCGCCAAAAAGATTGGCCAATGCCACAAGTAGACGCCGTAGGAGATGGTTCCCAGCCACACCAGGGGTGGCAACGCGAGCGCGCGGGCCACGATTCCGCGCTGCTCCAGCGCGACGGGTGCGATCACGATCACCGCCGCGATCGCGACTCCGATCAGCAAGCCGAGGCGGAATTCGCCGCTGGCCCCGGTCGCGTAGTGGGTCGCCGCCGCCAGTCCCCCCATACCGAACAGCGGCAGGATCCGGGCGACCCGGCGGCCCCACCGGGTGCGGATCATGCACCAGCCGCGGTTCATCGACGGCCAGTCCCGCACCAGGAGCGCGGCCGACGCGGCGCCGACCAGCAACGCCTGCGCACGGGTGTCGGTGCCGAAGTAGATTCGGTCGCGAGTGCCATTGGACGCCAACACGATGGCGAGCGCCGCCGAAGCCAGCGCGCCGAAGGTGGCTATCAGGAACGTCGCGAACCGCACACCGCCGACGGTGGCTCGGGACGAGCGGCGCCTCGCGCGCGCGGCGAGCAGCAGGGTCACGGCGATGAGCAGCACCGGCCAGACGAAGTAGTACTGCTCCTCCACCCCGAGTGACCAGGTGTGCTGTAGCGGCGAGGGCGGCGCGCCCTGGGTGAAGTAGTCGGTCTTCTGGGCGACGAACCGCCAGTTCGCCATCCACACGAAGGCCGCGATGGCGTCGTCGCGCAGGCCGGTCAGCGACCGGTCGGGCAAGAGCTGACGGGCGGCGGCCACGGTGAGCACCATGAGCACCAGTGCGGGCAAGAGCCGGCGCGCACGCCGGATCCAGAAGCCGGTCAACTCGATACGGCCGGTGCGCCCAAGCTCGTCCAGCAGCAGCGAGGTGATCAGGAACCCGCTGAGGACGAAAAACACGTCGACGCCGATGAATCCGCCACTGACGCCCGGGATCCCGCCGTGCCCGATGAGCACCAGCGCGACCGCGATCGCACGCAGCCCGTCGAGCGCCGGGATTCCGCTGGCCCGCTCGGGCCGATCCCAGATCGCCAGCCGGCCGACGCGACGCACGGGGGCCACCCACCGGGGGCGAGTGCGACGAGCCGGTGCGGGGTGAAACCCGCCCGGCTCTGTGCTTGCTGTCAGCGCGCCGTAACTACCATTTCGCCCGGCGCCATGGTTGATGCCGATACGTCGCTGCCCCTCCTGTTGATTTCAGCAAGCCAGCCTAGAGGCGGGCGCACGGGATCAGGTGGAGGACACGCGACGTGTTTTCCGCCGCGCTGCGTTCGGATTTCGGGTGGGCGCGTCAGCCCTTGCCGGGGGCGTAACCCAGGGTGCTCTTGACCTCCAGATACTCGTGGAAGCCGAACTCGCTCCATTCCCGACCGTTGCCGCTGTGCTTGTAGCCGCCGAACGGTGCGTTCATGTCGAATGCGTGATTGATGGTCACCCATCCCGCGCGGATCTTGCGGGCGATCTCGCGCGCCGTGTCGAGGTCGGCGCCCGAAACGTAGCCGGCGAGGCCGTATTGGGTGTCGTTGGCGATCTCGACGGCGTGGTCGAGGTCGTCGTAGCCGAGAATGCACAGCACCGGCCCGAAGATCTCCTCGCGCGCGATCGTCATGTCGTTGGTGACATGGGCGAAGACGGTGGGTTTGACGTAGTACCCCGTGTCGAGTCCCTCCGGCCGGCCCGGGCCCCCCGCGACCACGGTCGCGCCCTCGTCGATGCCCTGCTGAATAAGGCGCTGAACCTTCTCGAACTGTGCCCTCGACGCGACCGGACCGATGGCGGTCGCGTCGCCGCTGCCCACCTGGACTTGTTCGGCGACCTCACGCGCGATGTCAATGGCCTCGGCCATCCGGGAATTCGGGACCAGCATGCGCGAGGGGGCGTTACAGCTCTGTCCGGAATTGGGCATCATGTTGGCCACGCCGGCCTTGACGCCCTGGGCGAAGCCACTGTCGTCGAGGACGATGTTGGGGCTTTTGCCGCCGAGTTCCTGGGTCACTCGCTTCACGGTCGCGGCGGCATTCGTGGCCACATCGACACCGGCGCGGGTGGATCCGGTGAAGGACACCATGTCGATGTCGGGATGGCTCGCCAGGGCCACGCCGACCCCCGGGCCGTCGCCGTTGATCAGGTTGAACACCCCGGCCGGTACGCCGGCGGCATCCAGGATCTCGGCGAAGATGTACGGCGAATAGGGGGCCACCTCAGAGGGTTTCAGGATGACGGTGCAGCCGGTCGCCAGCGCCGGGTAGACCTTGACCGCGACCTGGTTTATCGGCCAGTTCCAGGGGGTGATCAACCCGCAGACACCGATCGGCTCCTTGGCGATCAGTGTCGCCCCTTTCTGTTCGGAGAATTCGAAGTTCTTCAGCGCGTCGATGGCCGTGGTCAGGTGACCGATCCCGAGGAAGACTTGCGGCCCGGCGGCCAGCGAGGGCGGCGCGCCGATTTCTTCGGTGACAGCCTCGGCGAGATCGTCGGCGCGCTTCTGGTATTCGGTGAGGATGGCCTGCAACAGGTCCAGGCGCTGTTCGCGGGTGCTCTGCGACCAGCTGGAGAAGGCCCGGCGGGCGGCATTGACCGCCACGTCGACGTCAGCCGCCGACCCCAGCGAGATTTTCCCGGAAACCTGCTCGGTTGCCGGGTTCTCCACGTCGAATGCATTGGGCCGCAACGGGTCGACCCATTGTCCGTCGATGTAGAACTTCAGGTATTCGCGCATGACATCGGTCCTTTTCTTACTGTGGGCTTACTGAGTGCCTTCGGCGTACCAGGTGCGGAATCGGTCGTACTTCGGCATCTCTTCGGAATTGGCCTTCGGATCGATGCACACGTGCACTACACCGACTTTGCCACTGGCATAAGCGCGGGCGATCGCCGGGCCGATCTCGGATTCCTTCTCGACATACTCGCCGTGGCAACCGAAGCCCTCGGCAACCTTGTCCATCCGGACGTCCTTGCTCCAGTGCACACCGGGCTGCGGCGAGGGCTGGGAGAAGGTGCGCTTGTACACACCCACCTCCAAGCCCCATTGGTGGTCGACGCCCACCACGCACACCAGCGGAAGGTTCTGCCGCGCAGCGGTTTCCAATTCGGCGATGTGGAAGAGGAACGCCGAATCGCTGGTCAACAGCATCACCGGCCGCTTTCCACCCTCGGCGACAGAGGCTCCGACCGCATACGGCAGGCCGGTGCCGAGGTGGCCGAAGTTCTGGTTCCAGATCACGTCGCGCGGCTTGGACTGCGAGTAGGTCCATTGAAAGATCACGGTCGCACCGCCGTCGCGCACGAGGATGCCGTCGTCGAGTTCGTTGAACGCCTTGGTCGCCTCGACGACATAGCGCGCGGGATGAATCGGCGAACGCCCGGACGGTGCCGATTCAGCCATATCCGCAAGCTCTTTCGTGTCCTTGTCGATCAGGGCCTGCAGCGCGGGTGCGGGGTTGCGCGGGGAATCTTTGAGGGCGGAGACCAGTTGCGGCACGACACCGCGCAGATCGCCGACCAGCGCCACGTCGACCGGCCGGTTCACGCCGATGGCCGTCGGATCCTGCTCCACGAGCACCCATCTGCGGTTCGCGTCGTTGCCGGCCCAATGCTGCGTCCGGCCGTAGTGCATGGGCTCACCGAGTTCGGTACCCAGCGCGACGCACAGGTCGGATTCCTCGACCGCCTCGTTGGCGGCCGGCGAGAACAAGTATGGGAACGTCCGCTCCTGTAGTCCCGGGATGAACGAGGTGCCGCCGGAGGTCTGGATCACCGGGCAGGCCATCAACTGTGCCAGCTCCTTGACCTGCTGCTGGGTCCGGGAGGTGTGCACGCCGTGGCCGACCAGCAGCACCGGGCTTTTGGCCCCGCGGATCAGCTTCACGGCCTCGGCCACCTCGCGGGTGCCGGCGCCCTGGTTGACCAGCCGGTAGGCCGACGGGCTCGGCGCGGCGCCCACCTCGAGTTCCTCGAGGATGACGTGCGACGGGAACTCGACATAGGACGGTCCCGGGGTGCCGGACATCGACCTGCGGATGGCCTCGTGGATGATCTCGTCGGTCTGGTCGGCGTATTCGATCGAGCTGCTGTACTTGACCGACGCGGCGAAAAGCGGTTCCTGCTGGACGAATTGGATGCGCCCACGCCGGACCCGACGCTCGGTGACCCGGGCCCGCTGCCCGCCGAGGAAGATCACCGGCGAGTTCTCCACCAGCGCGCACTGGATCGCACCGGCGATGTTGGCCATGCCCGGGCCGAGGGTGCCGATGCACAGGCCGGGCTTACCCGTCATCCGCGACGCCGCCTCGGCCATGAATCCCGCGCTCAGCTCGTGATGCGGCGCGACCACCGACCACCCGCGGGCGTCGGCCTCGGCGAACATGTGCACGAAGTTCGGGTCGGGTATGCCGAACAGCGTGTTCACGCCCTCCGCCTCGAACAGGTCGAGGATCCTCCGATAAACCGGCACGCCCATTTACAGTTCCTTTCCCTCGCGAGCGCCAATTTCGGCGAGTACTTCTTCGGTATCGGCGCCGAGTTCTGGCGCCGGCCCGGCGACGTGGCCCGGTGTCTGCGAGAACCAGGTGGGCACCCCCGGGAAGCGCACCGGCCCGTGCGGGCTGTCCACCGTCTCGAACATGCCGACGGCGTTGAGATGCGGATCGTCGAACAGAGCCTCCGGTGTGTTCAGCGGCGCCGCCGGAATCTCGAGGTCGCGCAGCAGCTGCAGCCACTCCGCGGTGGTCCGCTCCTTCATGGTCTCGGCCAGCAGTCCGTAGACGGTGTCGATCTCGCGGGCGCGCTGTTCCAGCGTCGCGTACAACTCGCTGGCCCACGGCGGCTGAACGGCTTTCATGAAGGCGTTCCAGTGCTTGTCGTTGTAGATCAGCGCGGCGATGTAGCCGTCGCTGGTCCGGTACGGGCGGCGGTTGGGCGCCACCGTTCGCGGATACACCGCCGGCCCGAGGGGCGGGTCGAACAGGGCGCCGTTGGCGTGTTCGACGAGCATGAACGAGGCCATGGTCTCGAACATGGCGACTTCGACCTCTTGGCCCTGGCCGGTGCGCTCACGATGGAACAACGCCATGGTCGTCGCGTACAGCGCGGTCAGCCCGGCGATCTTGTCGGCCATGATGGTGCCGACGTAATCGGCCTCGCCGGTCAATTGCCGTTGCACCGCGGGCAGGCCGCACTCGGCCTGGATCGTGTCGTCGTAGGCGGGGCGGTCGTGGTCGGGGCCGCGTCGACCGTACCCGTAGCAATTGGTGTAGATGATTGCGGGATTGATCGCGGCGACGTCGTCATAACCGAAGCCGAGTTTGGTGATCGCCTTGGCGCGCATCGAGTGGATGAACACGTCGCCGGTCTCGACGAGAGCGCGTAGCGCGCGCGCCCCGGCGTCGGTCTGCAGGTCCAGCACGACGCTGCGCTTGCCGCGGTTGACGTTGACGAACACCCCGCTCATGCCCGGTGCCGGACCCACCGAGATGTAGCGGGTGTTATCCCCTTGCGGCGGTTCGACTTTGATGACGTCTGCACCCATGTCGGCCATGATCTGCGTGCAGTACGGCCCCATCACCATCGCGGTGAGGTCGATGACGCGCAGCCCCGCCATCGGGCCGGTCGGGCTAGCCATTGAGCGCCCCCTGGT
>NZ_JCALEJ010000018.1:0-97075 GCF_059813315.1 Mycobacterium sp. NGS11 | reverse complement strand
GGGGAAGGTCTGCATCGACGGGATGCCGGCGCGCAAGCCGGGCACCGCCGTCGCGGTCACCGCGGCCCTGACCGTCGCCGAGGACGGCGAGCGCGGCTGGGTGTCGCGCGGAGCGCACAAGCTGATCGGGGCGCTGGACGCCTTCGAGATCTCGGTCGCCGGCCGTCGCTGCCTGGATGCCGGCGCGTCGACGGGTGGCTTCACCGAAGTCCTGCTGGATCGCGGGGCCACCGAAGTGGTCGCCGTCGACGTCGGATACGGCCAGCTGGCCTGGTCGCTGCGCAGCGACGCCCGGGTGGTCGTCGTCGAACGGACGAACGTGCGCGACCTCACGCCGGAGGCGGTCGGCGGGCGGGCCGACCTGGTGGTGGCCGACCTGTCCTTCATTTCGCTGTCCACGGTTTTGCCGGCGCTAACTGGATGTGCCGCACCGAACGCGGATATCGTTCCCATGGTGAAGCCGCAGTTTGAGGTGGGCCGGGGCCTGGTCGGCGCCGGTGGTGTGGTGCACGACCCCGGCCTGCGCGCCGACGCCGTGCTGGCGGTCGCCGGCCGCGCCGGCGACCTGGGCTGGCACACCGTCGACGTCACCGCCAGCCCGCTGCCGGGCCCGTCGGGCAACGTCGAGTACTTCCTGCGGCTGCGCGCCCAGACCGATAGTCCCCTCGTCGGCGACGAACTGGTGACCGCGGTGCGGCGCGCGGTGGAAAGCGGGCCACGGTGAGTGAAAGCGCGTCACGCACCGTGTTGATGGTGGCTCACACCGGCCGAGACGAGGCCACCGAGACCGCGCGGCGCGTGCAAAAAGTGCTGAGCGGCAACGGAATCGAGCTTCGTGTGCTGTCCGCCGAGGCGGTCGACAAGGGGCCGATGCACCTGGCACCCGACGACATGCGCGCCCTCGGTATCGAGATCGAGGTGGTCAACGCCGACCCGCAGGCGGCCGCGGGCTGCGAACTGGTGCTGGCGCTGGGCGGCGACGGCACGTTCCTGCGGGCCGCCGAACTGGCCCGCAACGCCAACATCCCGGTGCTCGGCATCAACCTGGGCCGCATCGGCTTCATGGCCGAGGCCGAGGCCGAGGCCATCGACCGGGTGCTGGATCATGTTGTCGCACGCGATTATCGGGTGGAGAACCGGTTGACGCTCGACGTGATGGTGCGCCACGGCGGCGACGTCTCGGTGCACGGCTGGGCGCTGAACGAAGTCAGCCTGGAGAAGGGCCCCCGGCTGGGCGTGCTCGGCGTCGTCCTCGAGATCGACGGACGCCCGGTGTCGGCGTTCGGCTGCGACGGGGTGCTGGTGTCGACGCCCACCGGATCCACCGCCTACGCGTTCTCCGCGGGCGGGCCGGTGCTGTGGCCGGACCTCGAGGCAATCCTGGTGGTACCCAACAACGCTCACGCGCTGTTCGCCCGCCCCATGGTCACCAGCCCGGACGCCACCATCGCGATCGAGATCGAGGCCGACGGCCATGACGCCTTGGTGTTCTGCGATGGCCGCCGCGAAATGTTGGTCCCGGCGGGGAGCCGGCTGGAGGTAAAGCGTTGCGACACACCGGTGAAATGGGCCCGGCTGGACAGCGCCCCATTCACCGACCGGCTGGTGCGCAAATTCCGGCTGCCGGTGACCGGGTGGCGCGGGAACTGACGGCCTTAGCTCTGGTGCTAGCTGAATGCTGACCGAAATCCGCATCGAGTCGCTCGGTGCCATCAGCGCCGCGGTGGGGGAGTTCGACCGCGGCCTGACCGTGCTGACCGGCGAGACCGGTACGGGCAAGACCATGGTGGTGACCGGGCTGCACCTGCTCGGTGGTGCCCGCGCGGACGCGACCCGGGTGCGGTCGGGCGCCGATCGGGCGATCGTCGAAGGCCGTTTCACCACAACGGATCTCGACGAAGCCACGATCGCGAAGCTGGACGACCTGCTGGACGCCTCGGGCGCCGAACGCGACGAGGACGGCAGCGTGATCGCGTTGCGCTCGGTCAGCCGGGACGGACCGTCGCGGGCGTATCTCGGCGGCCGCAGCGTGCCGGCCAAATCGCTGGGCGACTTCACCGCCGGGCTGCTGACCTTGCACGGGCAGAACGACCAGCTGCGGCTCATGCGGCCCGAGGAGCAGTGCGGCGCGCTGGACCGGTTCGCGAAGGCCGGCACCGCGCTGGAGCGCTACGGCAAACTGCGCGACGCCTGGCTGTCGGCGCGCCGCGACCTGCTCGACCGCCGCAACCGGATGCGCGAGCTCGCGCTGGAGGCGGACCGGCTGAACTTCGCCCTCAACGAGATCGATGCGGTGGACCCACAACCCGGCGAGGACGATGCCCTGGTCGCCGAGATCCTGCGGCTTTCCGAGCTGGACACCCTGCGCGAGGCCGCGGCGGGGGCCCGGGCGGCCCTGTCCTCGGACGAGGCGGACGGATCCGGATTCGGCGCGACCGACAGCCTGGGAAAGGCAAGGGCCGCACTGGAATCCACCGACGACGCGAAGCTGTTGGCGTTGGCCGGCCAGCTCGGCGAGGTGCTGACGGTGGTCGTCGATGCGGCCGGTGAGCTGGGCGGCTTCCTCGAGGAGCTGCCGGTCGATGCCAGCGCGCTGGAATCCAAATTGGCCCGGCAGGCCGAACTGCGCACGCTCACACGCAAGTACGCCGCGGACATCGACGGCGTGCTGGCCTGGGCCGCCGAATCACGCGAACGACTGGCCCAACTCGACGTCTCCGAGGAAGGGCTGGCCGCGCTGGCGGCGCGGGTCGACGAGCTGGCGGGTGAATTGGCCCAGGCCGCGGTCGATCTGAGCAGCATCCGGCGCAAGGCCGCAAAGCGGCTCGCCAAGGAGGTCACCGCCGAGCTGTCCGGGCTGGCGATGGCCGACGCCCAATTCAGCATCGACGTCACCGTCGACGCCGCGCCGGCCGCCGACGACGCCGCCGCGTTGAGGTTGCCCTCCGGCGAGCTGGCCCGCGCGGGCGCCGACGGCGTCGACGAGGTGGAGTTCGGCTTCGCGGCCCACCGGGGGATGGATCAGCTCCCGCTGGCGAAGTGCGCTTCGGGCGGCGAGCTGTCCCGCGTGATGCTGGCGCTGGAAGTGGTGCTGGCCGCCTCGGCGGCGGGCACCACCATGGTGTTCGACGAGGTCGACGCCGGCGTCGGCGGCCGGGCGGCGGTGCAGATCGGGCGGCGGCTGGCGCGGCTGGCCCGCACCCACCAGGTCATCGTGGTCACCCACCTGCCGCAGGTCGCGGCCTACGCCGACGTGCACCTGGTGGTGCATGGAGCCGGGCCCAAGGGGACCAGCGTGGTGCGGCGGGTCGCCGACGACGAGCGGGTCGCCGAGCTGGCGCGGATGCTGGCCGGGCTGGGCGAGTCCGACAGCGGCCGCGCGCACGCCCGTGAACTGCTCGATGCGGCGCAGAAGGACGAGATCTGAGCGCCCGGAACACGTAATACAGCTGTGACTAATGAGACTCTAGATAACTTCTGAGGCTGATGTTACGGCGCGCCTCCCGTCCTCTCCCGGGCTTCGCGGACAGAATCGCCCCCATGAAGATGTCAGGCCTGCTTTCCCGTAACACCGACCGGCCGGGTCTCGTCGGCACCGCCCGTGTGGACCGGAACATCGATCGACTGCTGCGTAGGGTCTGCCCCGGCGACATCGTGGTGCTCGACGTCCTGGATCTGGACCGCATCACGGCGGACGCGCTGGTGGAGGCTGATATCGCCGCGGTCGTCAACGCGTCCCCATCGGTGTCGGGCCGCTACCCGAACATGGGTCCCGAGGTGCTGGTCAACAACGGGGTGACGCTGATCGACGAGGCCGGACCCGACATCTTCAGGAAGGTCAAGGACGGCGCCAAGATCCGGCTGCACGAGGGCGGGGTGTATGTCGGCGACCGCAGGCTGGTCCGCGGGACCGAGCGCACGGACCACGACATCGCCGACCTGATGCGCGAGGCCAAGAGCGGCCTGTCCGCTCACCTGGAGGCCTTCGCCGGCAACACGATCGAGTTCATCAAGAGCGAAAGCCCGCTGCTGATCGACGGCATCGGCATCCCCGACGTCGACGTGGACCTGCGCCGCCGGCACGTGGTGATCGTCGCCGACGAGCCCAGCGCCGAGGAGGACCTGAAGTCGCTCAAGCCGTTCATCAAGGAGTATCAGCCGGCCCTGATCGGGGTGGGCACCGGCGCCGACGTCTTGCGCAAGGCGGGCTACCGGCCCCAGGTCATCGTCGGTGACCCCGACCAGATCAGCACCGACGCGCTCAAGTGCGGCGCCCAGGTCGTGTTGCCCGCCGACGCCGACGGCCACGCGCCCGGCCTGGAGCGGATCCAGGATCTCGGCGTCGGGGCGATGACCTTTCCCGCCGCGGGCTCGGCGATCGACCTCGCCCTGCTGCTGGCCGACCACCACGGCGCCGCGCTGTTGGTGACGGCCGGTCACACCGCAAACATCGAGACCTTCTTCGACCGCACCCGCGCGCACAGCAACCCCTCCACCTTCCTGACCCGGCTGCGGGTGGGCGAGAAGGTGGTGGACGCCAAGGCCGTTGCCACCCTGTACCGCAACCACATCTCGGCGGGCGCCATCGCGCTGCTGGCGCTGACCATGCTGATCGCCGTGATCGTCGCGCTGTGGGTGTCACGCACCGACGGCGTGGTGCTGCATTGGGTCACCGACTACTGGAACCACTTCTCGCTCTGGATCCAGCACCTGGTCACCTAGTCATCTCGAGGATGCGCTCATGATCTCGTTACGCCAACATGCCTTGTCGCTGGCCGCCGTCTTCCTGGCGCTGGCCGTGGGAGTCGTGCTGGGCTCCGGCTTCTTGTCGGACACCTTGTTGTCCAGCCTCCGCGACGAGAAGCGCGACCTGACCACCCAGATCAGCGGACTGAACGACCAGAAGAATGTGCTGAACGAAAAGCTCAGCGCGGCAAACAATTTCGACACCCAACTGGCCGGCCGGATAGTGCACGACGCGCTGGGCGGCAAGTCGGTGGTGGTGTTCCGCACCCCGGATGCCGCCGACGACGACGTGGCCGCGGTGGCGAAGTTCATCGGCCAGGCCGGCGGGACGGTGACCGGGACGGTGTCGCTGACGCAGGAGTTCGTGGAGGCGAACTCGGCGGAGAAGCTGCAGACGGTGGTCAACTCCTCGGTGCTGCCCGCGGGCCAGCAGCTGAGCACCAAGCTCGTCGACCAGGGCTCACAGGCGGGCGACCTGATGGGCATCGCCCTGCTGGCCAACGCGAACCCGGCGGCGCCGGCGGTCGATGAGATCCAGCGCAACACCGTGCTGGCGGCGCTGCGTGACACGGGCTTCATCACCTATCAGTCAACCGATCACATGGGCGCGGCCAACGCCGCCCTGGTCGTCACGGGCGGCTCGTTGCCCGGCGACGCCGGCAACAAGGGCGTCAGCGTGGCGCGCTTCTCGGCCGCGTTGGCCCCGCACGGCTCGGGCACCCTGCTCGCCGGGCGCGATGGTTCGGCGACCGGGGGCGCCGCCGTCGCGGTGACCCGCGCCGACGCCGCGATGAACTCGGCGATCACCACGGTCGACGACGTCGACGCCGCGCCGGGGCGCATCACCGCGATCCTGGGGCTGCACGACCTGCTCAATGGCGGCCATGCCGGGCAGTACGGCACCGGGCACGGGGCGGCGTCGATCACGGTGCCTCAGTAGCGGGCGTGTTAGCCGCGGCACAGCGCGGTGGATGTTAGGGTGGGTTTCCGTGGGTCGGCAGGCCCATCTAGTTATTCGCTAGAACAATTTTGACGCCCTGCCCGTCTTCACGGAGGTCGCCTGTGCGAAAGCACCCGCAATCCGCCACCAAGCACCTCTTCGTCAGCGGGGGAGTCGCTTCCTCGTTGGGCAAGGGTTTGACCGCCAGCAGCCTCGGCCAGCTACTGACGGCCCGCGGGTTGTACGTGACGATGCAGAAACTCGACCCGTACCTCAACGTCGATCCGGGCACCATGAACCCGTTTCAGCACGGCGAGGTGTTCGTCACCGAGGACGGCGCCGAAACCGACCTGGACGTCGGCCATTACGAACGATTTCTGGATCGCGACCTGTCCGGCTCGGCGAATGTGACTACGGGACAGGTCTATTCGACGGTCATCGCCAAGGAGCGGCGCGGCGAGTATCTCGGTGACACGGTCCAGGTGATCCCGCACATCACCGACGAGATCAAAGGGCGCATCATGTCGATGGCCCAGCCCGACGCCGAGGGCAACCGTCCCGACGTGGTCATCACCGAGATCGGCGGCACCGTCGGCGACATCGAGTCGCAGCCCTTCTTGGAGGCGGCGCGCCAGGTGCGTCACGACCTCGGCCGCGAGAACGTCTTCTTCCTGCACGTCTCGCTGGTGCCCTACCTGGCGCCGTCGGGTGAACTCAAGACCAAACCCACCCAGCACTCGGTTGCGGCGCTGCGCAGCATCGGTATCACCCCCGACGCGCTGATCCTGCGCTGCGACCGTGACGTTCCCGAAGCGCTGAAGAACAAGATCGCGCTGATGTGTGACGTCGACATCGACGGCGTCATCTCCACCCCGGACGCGCCGTCGATCTATGACATCCCCAAGGTGCTGCACCGCGAGGAACTCGACGCCTACGTGGTGCGCCGGCTCAACCTGCCGTTCCGCGACGTCGACTGGACCGAGTGGGACGACCTGCTGCGCCGCGTGCACGAGCCGCACGAGGTCGTGCGAATCGCCTTGGTGGGCAAGTACGTTGAGCTCTCCGACGCTTATCTGTCGGTCACCGAGGCGCTGCGTGCCGGGGGGTTCAAGCACCACGCCAAGGTGGAGCTGGTCTGGGTGGCGTCCGACGACTGCGAGAGCCCGGCCGGCGCGGCGTCGGCCCTGGGCGACGTGCACGGCGTGCTGATCCCCGGCGGGTTCGGCATCCGCGGCATCGAGGGCAAGATCGGCGCCATCCACCACGCCCGGGGGCGAGGGCTGCCGGTGCTCGGCCTGTGCCTGGGTCTGCAATGCATCGTGATCGAGGCCGCCCGCTCCGCCGGTCTGGCCCAAGCCAATTCGGCGGAGTTCGACCCCGAGACGCCCGATCCCGTCATCTCCACGATGGCCGACCAGGTCGACATCGTCGCCGGCGAAGCCGACCTGGGCGGCACCATGCGGCTGGGCGCCTACCCCGCGGTGCTGGAGCCGGAATCGATTGTGGCCCAGGCATACGGCGCAACCGAGGTGTCCGAGCGGCACCGCCACCGCTACGAGGTCAACAACGCCTACCGCGCCAAGATCGCCGAAAGCGGCCTGAAGTTCTCCGGCACCTCTCCGGACGGTCATCTGGTGGAGTTCGTCGAGTACCCGCCGGACGTGCACCCGTTCATCGTCGGCACCCAGGCCCACCCGGAGCTCAAGAGCCGGCCCACCCGGCCGCACCCGCTGTTCGTCGCCTTCGTCGGCGCGGCCATCGACTACCAGGCGGGCGAGCTGCTGCCGGTGGAAATCCCGGAGCAGTCATCGAACGGCATCCAGCACCGGGACAGCGCGGCGCGGCCGATACCTGAGCCCGCGACCCGTGGCTGACCACGTCTTCGAGACGGCGTCGTCCGAAACGCTGTACACCGGAAAGATTTTCGCGCTGCGCAGCGACCGGGTGCGGATGCCGGGCGGCAAGGTCGTGACCCGCGAGATCGTCGAGCATTTCGGCGCGGTCGCCGTGGTCGCGATGGACGACGACGGCAACATCCCGATGGTCTACCAGTACCGGCACGCCTTCGGCCGGCGACTGTGGGAGTTGCCCGCGGGACTGCTCGATGTCCACGGCGAGGCAGCCCATCTCACCGCGGCCCGCGAGCTGATGGAGGAGGCGGGGCTCGAGGCCGCGGCCTGGACGGTGCTCGTCGACCTCGATTCCACACCGGGTTTCAGCGACGAGTCGGTGCGCGTCTATCTGGCCACCGGCCTGACTCAGGTCGAACGGCCCGAGGCGCACGACGAAGAAGCCGACATGACATTGGAGTGGTACCCGCTGGCCGACGCCGCCCGCAAGGTGCTCAGCGGTGACATCGTCAATGCCATTGCGGTGGCGGGGATTCTGGCCGCCCACGCCGTGACCACCGGCTTCGCACAGCCGCGTCCGGTGGACAGTCCGTGGCTGGACAAGCCGACGGCGTTCGTCGCGCGCAAGGCCAAGTAATGACGATGGCGGCGCTGGACACGCAGTTGCAGGGCTACCTCGACCATCTGACGATCGAGCGCGGCGTCGCCGCGAACACCCTCAGCTCGTACAGCCGCGATCTGCGTCGGTACACAAAACACCTGTCGGACCGTGGAATTCATGACCTGGCTAAGGTGGGTGAGAACGACGTCAGCGAGTTCCTGGTTGCGCTGCGCCGCGGCGATCCCGACACCGGGGCCGCCGCGCTGTCGGCGGTGTCGGCGGCGCGGGCGCTGATCGCGGTGCGCGGCCTGCACCGGTTCGCCGCCGCCGAAGGGCTGGCCGAACTCGACGTGGCGCGTGCCGTCCGGCCACCGACGCCGGGGCGGCGGCTGCCCAAAAGCCTGACCATCGACCAGGTGCTGGCGCTACTGGAGGCCGCGGGCGGCGACAGCCCGGCCGACGGTCCGCTGACCCTGCGTAACCGGGCGCTGCTGGAACTTCTGTACTCCACCGGCGCACGGATCTCCGAGGCCGTCGGCCTCGACGTCGACGACGTCGACACGCACGCCCGGTCGGTGTTGTTGCGCGGCAAGGGCGGTAAGCAGCGGCTGGTGCCGATTGGGCGTCCTGCCGTCGCCGCCCTGGACGCCTATCTGGTGCGGGGCCGTTCAGAGCTGGCGCGCCGCGGGCGCGGAACGCCGGGCATCTTCCTCAATGTGCGTGGGGGGCGGTTGTCACGGCAGAGCGCCTGGCAGGTTCTGCAGGACGCGGCCGAGCGTGCCGGCATCACCTCCGGGGTGTCGCCGCACATGCTGCGGCACTCCTTCGCCACCCACCTGCTGGAGGGCGGCGCCGACGTGCGGGTGGTGCAGGAATTGCTCGGGCACGCCTCGGTGACGACGACGCAGATCTACACCATGGTCACCGTGCACGCGCTGCGCGAAGTGTGGGCCGAGGCGCACCCCCGGGCGCATTAGCCCACGTATTCGGACTCCAGCACCAGGTCGGACACCAGTGTCTGATACTCGACATGGGCCTTGTGCTCAACGGTGTTCCACTGCTTGCCCTGCTGTCGCCGCATGTACTCGCGATACTTCGGCGCACCCGGCACCCGCACGTTGTCGGCCACCACGATCGAGCCCGGATGCAACCACTCCCGATCCAGGATGCTGGTCAGGTCGTCCAGGTAGGCGTCCTTGTCGTGATCGAGGAACACGAAATCCAATGTGCCGGAGGCAAACCCATGCTCGTTGGCCAGCGCGTCCAGGGTGCGCCCCCCGTCGCCGACGGTGCCGACCACACACGTCACCCGGTCGGCAACGCCGGCGTGCGCCCAGATCTGGCGGGCGTTGGCCGCGTTGGCCTCGGCCAGTTCGACCGAGAACACCTTGGCATTGGGGGCGGCCCTCGCGATGCGCAAGGCGCCGTAGCCGCAGTAGGTGCCCAGTTCGAGCGCGAGCGACGGATCGGCGCGCCGGACGGCGGCGTCGAGCAGCAGCCCTTTCTCGTCGCCGACGTTGATCAGCAGCGATTTCTCATAGGCGAACTTGTCGATGGTGGCCAGCACGTCGTCGATGTCGCCGGCGCGGGCGTTCCGCAGGACGTACTCGACCGCGGCCGCCTCGCGCCCGTCACCGATCTGCCCGGTGGTGGTGATGTTCTGGGCGCCGGCGGCCATGCGCCAGACCGACCAACGCAGCAGAGGTATCCGTCGTTTGAGGTTCATAGACGTCACGATAGGCCGAGGGCTGGTATCGCCCTGAAGGCCCGTGCTAGCACGTTCCGGAGTCGCGTCGGCCCCGGAAATTGGTGCTGCTGTGACTGAAGTTAACAGGCTGTCGGGATGTGCGTTCCACCACCGATTTTTGCCCATATCGGCTGGTTAATTGCCTGCGGGTCGCCGGGTTTCGCGCGACGAACCCGTTAGACTTTCCGACGATGTTCACCTCCCGAACACCCCCGCCATGACCGAGCAGCCGGACAACGGCGTCGAGCTCGGCCTGACCGGGCGGCCGCCGCGGGCGATCCCGGAACCACAGCCGCGCACCTCGCACGGCCCGGCCAAAGTCGTCGCCATGTGCAACCAGAAGGGTGGCGTCGGGAAGACCACGTCCACGATCAATCTGGGTGCCGCGCTCGCCGAATACGGCCGCCGGGTGCTGCTGGTGGACATGGATCCGCAGGGCGCGCTGTCCGCCGGCCTGGGAGTCCCGCATTACGAGCTGGAGAAGACCATCCACAACGTCCTGGTCGAGCCGCGGGTGTCGATCGACGACGTGCTGCTGCAGACCCGGGTCAAGCACATGGATCTGGTGCCCAGCAACATCGACCTGTCGGCCGCCGAGATCCAGCTGGTCAACGAGGTGGGACGCGAGCAGACGCTGGGCCGCGCGCTGCACCCGGTGCTGGATCGCTACGACTACGTGTTGATCGACTGCCAGCCGTCGCTGGGGCTGCTCACGGTCAACGGCCTGGCCTGCTCCGACGGCGTGGTGATTCCGACCGAGTGCGAGTATTTCTCGCTGCGCGGGCTGGCGCTGCTGACCGACACCGTCGACAAGGTGCGCGACCGGCTCAACCCGAAACTCGAGATCAGCGGGATCCTGCTCACCCGGTACGACCCCCGCACGGTCAACTCGCGCGAGGTGATGGCCCGGGTGGTGGAGCGGTTCGGCGACCTGGTGTTCGACACGGTGATCACCCGGACCGTGCGATTCCCGGAGACCAGCGTCGCCGGCGAACCCATCACCACGTGGGCCCCGCGATCCACGGGGGCCATCGCCTACCGCGCGCTGGCCCGCGAGTTCATCGACCGATTCGGCGCGTGAACGCGACCGAAACCGGTGCGGCGCCACAGCAGAACGGCTACGGAGCTGGCTTCCACGTCCGCCTGACGAATTTCGAGGGCCCGTTCGACCTGCTGCTGCAGCTGATCTTCGCCCATCGCCTCGACGTGACCGAGGTCGCGCTGCACCAGGTCACCGACGACTTCATCGCCTACACCCGCGAAATCGGTCCGCAGCTCGAGCTGGAGGAGACCACGGCGTTTCTGGTGGTCGCCGCGACCCTCCTGGACCTGAAGGCGGCCCGGTTGCTGCCCGCCGGACGGGTCGACGACGACGAGGACCTCGCGCTGCTGGAGGTGCGCGACCTGCTGTTCGCCCGGCTGCTGCAATATCGCGCGTTCAAGCACGTCGCGGAGATGTTCGCCGAACTCGAGGCCACGGCGCTGCGCAGTTACCCGCGCTCGGTGTCGCTGGAAGACCGGTTCACCGAACTGCTGCCCGAGGTGATGATCGGCGTGGACGCCGAACGCTTCGCCCAGATCGCCGCGATCGCATTCAGCCCGCGGCCCGTCCCGACCGTGTCGGTCGAGCACCTGCACCAGGTGCAGGTCTCGGTTCCCGAACAGGCCAGGAAGTTGCTGGCGATCCTGGAAGCGCGGGGCAGCGGCGCGTGGGCCACGTTCTCCGAGCTGGTCGCCGACTGCGAGGCGTCGATGGAGGTGGTCGGGCGCTTCCTGGCGCTGCTCGAACTGTATCGGTCCCGGGCGGTAGCATTCGACCAGTCAGAGCCGCTTGGCGTGCTCCAAATCGCGTGGACCGGGGAACGTCCGGCCAGCGAAGCCTTGGTAGAAGTGCGAGACGAATGACCGAAGAACTGCCCGAGATCGACCTGGATTCAGGCATCCCGGACATCGCCGAAGTCGCGCCCATGGAATCCGAGGAACTCGGCTCGGTGCTAGAAGCGCTGCTGTTGGTGGTGGACACGCCGGTCACCGCGGAGGCGCTGGCGTCGGCAACCCAGCAACCGGTCTACCGGATCGCCACCAGATTGCAGGAGATGGCCGAGCAACTCACCGAACGCGACAGCGGCATCGACCTACGGAAAAACAGCGAGGGCTGGCGGATGTACACCCGCGCCCGATTCGCGCCCTATGTCGAGAAGCTGCTGCTGGACGGGGCGCGGTCCAAGCTCACCCGGGCCGCGCTGGAGACACTGGCCGTCGTCGCCTACCGCCAGCCCGTGACCCGCGCGCGGGTGAGCGCGGTGCGCGGCGTCAACGTCGACGCCGTGATGCGCACGCTGCTGGCGCGCGGCCTGATCACCGAGGCCGGGGCCGACGACGACACCGGCGCGGTGACGTTCGCCACCACCGACCTGTTCCTCGAGCGCCTGGGATTGACCTCGCTGGCCGACCTACCGGATATCGCGCCGCTGCTTCCCGACGTCGACACGATCGAGGACCTGTCCGAATCCCTGGACAGCGAGCCACGTTTCATCAAACTGTCCGGCGGTCAATCGTCCGACGAGGCGCTGACCTTCGACGTGGACCAGGATTGATGGAAGAAGCCCAGGGGATCCGGCTGCAAAAGGTGTTGTCCCAGGCCGGAATTGCGTCGCGGCGGGCCGCCGAGAAGATGATCATCGACGGCCGCGTCGAGGTCGACGGGCAGGTGGTGACCGAGCTGGGCACCCGGGTCGACCCCGACTCCTCGGTGATTCGCGTCGACGGCGCCCGCGTGGTGCTCGACGAATCGCAGGTATACCTCGCCCTGAACAAGCCGCGCGGTGTGCACTCGACGATGTCCGACGACCGCGGCCGCCCGTGCATCGGCGATCTGGTCGAGCGCAAGGTTCGCGGCAACAAGAACCTGTTTCACGTCGGACGGTTGGACGCCGACACCGAGGGGCTGATCCTGCTGACCAACGACGGCGAACTGGCGCACCGGCTGATGCACCCCTCCCACGAGGTGCCCAAGACGTATCTGGCGACGGTGACCGGGGCGGTGCCGCGCGGCCTCGGCAAGAAGCTGCGTGCCGGCATCGAATTGGACGACGGCGTGGCCAAACTCGACGAGTTCGCGGTGGTGGACGCCATCCCGGGTAAGACGCTGGTGCGGGTGACGCTGCACGAGGGGCGTAACCGCATCGTGCGCCGGCTGCTCGCGGCCGCCGGATTCCCGGTGGAGTCTTTGGTGCGCACCGACATTGGACCCGTCGCGCTGGGAAAGCAGCGACCCGGCACCATCCGGGCGCTGGCCCATCACGAGGTCGGCCAACTGTACAAGGCGGTGGGCCTGTGAGCGCAATGGTGGTTGCCATTGACGGCCCGGCGGGCACCGGAAAGTCCTCGGTGTCAAGGGGATTGGCGCAAGCACTCGGCGCGCGCTACCTGGACACCGGCGGGATGTACCGGACGGTGACGCTGGCCGTGCTGCGCGCCGGCATCGACCCCGCCGACGCCGACGCCGTCGCCCGCACGGCGGAGAGGGCGCAGATGTCGGTGGACTATCAGCCCGATGGTGACCGCTATTTCCTGTCAGGAGAAGACGTCTCGACGGAAATCCGCGGCGACCGGGTCACCGGCTCGGTGTCGGCAGTGTCCTCGGTGCCCGCCGTCCGTACCCGGCTGGTCGCCATGCAGCGCGAAATGGCCCAGGGGCCGGGCAGTGTGGTCGTCGAGGGCCGCGACATCGGCACCGTCGTCCTGCCCGATGCGCCCGTGAAGATCTTCTTGACCGCGTCGGCCGAAACCCGGGCGCGGCGGCGCAACGACCAGAACGTGGCGGCCGGCCTGGCCGACGACTACGAGGCCGTGCTGGCCGACGTCCGCCGCCGCGACCACCTGGATTCCACCCGGGCGGTGTCACCGCTGCGGCCCGCCGAGGACGCGGTGGTCGTCGACACCAGCGAGATGACCGAGGCCGAGGTCATTTCGCACCTGCGCGACATGGTCAAGCAGCGAAGCGGGGTCGTGCGGTGACTCAGGACGGCACGTGGAGCGACGAAAGCGACTGGGAATCCGTCGAATTCGGCCTGGACCAACCGGAGGAGGCCGGCCCGGCGCCCGTGGTGGCGGTGGTCGGCCGGCCCAACGTCGGCAAGTCGACGCTGGTCAACCGGATCCTGGGCCGCAGAGAAGCGGTGGTGCAGGACATCCCGGGCGTCACCCGCGATCGGGTGTCCTACGACGCGCTGTGGACCGGCCGCCGGTTCGTCGTGCAGGACACCGGAGGATGGGAACCCGACGCCAAGGGTTTGCAACAACTGGTGGCCGAACAGGCATCGGTGGCCATGCGCACCGCCGACGCGGTGATCCTGGTGGTCGACGCCGTCGTCGGCGCCACCGCGGCCGACGAGGCGGCCGCACGGATTCTGCTGCGGTCAGGCAAGCCGGTCTTCCTGGCGGCCAACAAGGTTGACAGCGACAAGGCCGAGGCGGACGCGGCCATGCTGTGGTCGCTGGGGCTCGGCGAGCCGCACGCCGTCAGCGCCATACACGGCCGCGGAGTGGCGGACCTGCTTGACCAGGTGCTTGCCGCGCTGCCCGAGGTGTCCGAAGTGGCGCCGACGTCCGGCGGCCCGCGCCGTGTCGCGCTGGTCGGCAAGCCGAACGTGGGCAAGAGCTCCCTGCTGAACAAGCTGGCCGGCGATCTGCGCTCGGTGGTGCACGATGTCGCCGGGACGACGGTGGACCCGGTGGACTCGTTGATCGAGCTGGGCGACAGGGTGTGGCGGTTCGTCGACACCGCGGGGTTGCGGCGCAAGGTCGGTCAGGCCAGCGGGCACGAGTTCTACGCCTCGGTGCGCACGCACTCGGCCATCGATGCGGCCGAGGTGGTGATCGTGCTGATCGACGGGTCGGAACCGCTCACCGAGCAAGATCAGCGGGTGCTGTCGATGGTCATCGAGGCCGGCCGGGCCCTGGTACTGGCTTTCAACAAGTGGGACCTGGTGGATGAAGACCGCCGCGAGCTGTTGGAGCGCGAGATCGACCGCGAACTTGTGCAGCTGCGGTGGGCGCCGCGGGTCAACATCTCCGCCAAGACCGGGCGCGCGTTGCAGAAGCTGGTGCCCGCTATGGAGACCGCGTTGGCGTCGTGGGATGCGCGGATTCCGACCGGCCCGTTGAACTCGTGGCTCAAGGAGGTGGTGGCCGCCACGCCGCCGCCGGTGCGTGGGGGCAAGCAGCCCCGCATCTTGTTCGCCACCCAGGCGACCGCCCGGCCCCCGACGTTCGTTCTGTTCACCACCGGTTTTCTGGAGGCCGGGTATCGCCGCTTCTTGGAGCGGCGGCTGCGTGAGACCTTCGGGTTCGAGGGATCGCCGATCCGGATCAATGTGCGGGTGCGCGAAAAGCGGGGAGCCAAGCGGCGCTGAGCGACTCCGACCTCATGGTCGCGTGCAGCGGAGGTCGCTTGGCGGGCCGGCCGACCAGTTACGGTAGGCTTTCGACCTGCTGCCGATGCGCGCATCGGCGCGCGGGCTGTGGCGCAGTTTGGTAGCGCACTTGACTGGGGGTCAAGTGGTCGCAGGTTCAAATCCTGTCAGCCCGACACACGAAATACCTGCCAGCGGCGCTCTCTCTTCGGTCAACGCTCGTGGTCACCGATTGAATACAAAAACGGTATGCCTGGCGAGTAAATACCCGTCAGATTTCGGAAAATTGCATATAACGGACCGAAATCGGCACACGTCTATCAATGCAGACGCGGACACGGACCCGTGAATAGGGCGTTCGTATTCCCCCGGCAACGCGCGGGAACGTAATCCGCGCGAAGCCGGTCAACTTCCGCTTCTACAGAGGTAGAAAGTCAAAGGCGATTGTCAGGAGCAAACCACTTGCCCGGCCGCCGGAACGGTGCACGTGAGGGTGCAACCCGTCGACCCGCCCAGGATTGCGACCAGCGTCGCGGCCACTGCCACTACTTTCAGCGTTCTCTTGGTGCTCGTCATCGGCGTACCTTTCTCGCTGGTGTTATAAACCTGTCAAATTGGATGCTATAGCCGTCACCGGCGCAGCGGAAGCATGTTTTCGGCATTTGTCCACTAAAAACTTCAGCGCGGCTTTACAAAGCCGCCGGCGGCCAACTCCCAAGGCCTCGCAATTTCGGGCACTCGCTTCCAGCGGGCCCAGCGACACGCTAAGCCGGCCGTCGTTAAGTCCTTGAGGCACCAGGGGACAACGCGTGTGTTTAGTCAATAAACCGTTTGTTGAGTTAAATGCCCGAGTTAGTCAGCGTGCGAGACGGAGCCCGACGCAAAGCAATCAGGCTGCCCGCGTCGCGACCGCGCTCCAAGGCAACTCGAGCGCGCCGTCGCGTTCGTAAGGAACGAGCGACGCCTCGAGTGTCGAGCGGATCGTGGCGATCTGTTCACTTCCCAACGAGCCGACGAGTTCCGCCACCGGCCCGGCCACCTCCGTCACGTGCGTCCAGTAGTCTTCCACGCCGTCGAAGCGCATGGCGCCGGTGATCTCCTCGGAGAGGACATCTAAGAAGCCCGCACCGGAGGCGAGGGCGTGATTGTGCTCGGGGGTGGACAGTGAGAAGAGTCCCCCGGGAGCGAAGGCGTCCCCGGGCGGTGCGACGCCACTTTGCAACAGTGCCACCACGATCTGGAAGATCCATGGGTTGCGCTCGGGTGGCCCCCACGTCGCATAGCTGAACCGGCCGCCCTGCCGGAGCACCCGCCGGACCTCCGCGACGGCCCGCTCCTGCTCGGGCACGAGCATCATCCCGAACCGGGAAAGCACCCCGTCAACGCTGCCGTCGGGCAGGTCGATCTGCTGCGCGTCGATGACGCGGCATTCGACGTTATCGAGGCCGCGATCGCTCGCGCCGCGACGGGCAGCGGCCACCATCTCGGGCGCGAAATCAGTCGAGATGAGCAGACCGGACCTACCGAGCCGGGCGGCGGCGAGGAAGCCTGTCTCACCTGGGCCCGCCGCCAGCTCCAACACCGTTTGGCCCGGCTGCGGATCGATGTGGTCGACGAGCCAATCGGACACCGATCGCACGTCGGAGAACAAGCGGTCGCGATGTTTTTCCCAGGCCGCTGCCACTGCGCTCCAGTGACGCAGGGCTTGCTCGGGCGAGTTCTGCTCAGACATGCCTGCCCCAAACTCGGCAACGGCCGACCGCGGGCCGTTCGCGTCATTGCAGCCTACTGTCAACACTGCCAGGCGTGAAGCGATGGTTGCGTTCGCCGTCAGAGCCCAGACCGGCCTACGGCTGAAAGGCGGGAAGAACAGTGCCGGAATCGCGAATCTCCCAGATGCTCTTTTTGGTCACACCGTCAAAGTTGATCTTGTTCAACGTATCCCGCGAATAGGTGAGGTCGATCGCGATCTGGGTCGAGGTGTTTCCGTACGGGTCGGTCATCGGGAAGGTGCCCTGCACGTTCACCGCGGAGGCGTCGGGATAGGTCGCTTTTGCGTACTTGAGAATCTCGATCGTGTCCAACCGGGCACCGTCTTTGATCATCTGCTCCGTGTAGTTGTCACGAATGGCGAATCGGGCGTCGACCACGCCGCCGTTCGGGCCCGGAGCAACGGTAAAGGTGACGCCCTCCGGCTTCTTGGGTCCGGCCGGCGTCGACGGCGCCTCCTGGGGCGGTGCCGGCGCTCCCTCCGCCGCCGAACCGCTCGATGGGCTCGACAGGCTGTCCTTCTTCGGATCGAAGACCCATGTTTTGCCGATGAAAACCAGGAGAACGAGGGTGCAGAGCACCGCCAGGGCCACGGCGGCCCTTCCGGAGGCGCCCTTTTTCGGCGATTCGGTCGCGAGCGTATGCGGCGCTTCGGCGTCGAACGCGTATTCGCTGGTCCAGCTGGTGCCGTCGAAGTACCGTTGCAGCCCGTGGCCTACCCCCGCGGGGTCGGGGTACCAACCCGGCGCCGATTTGGGCGGGGGCGGCGCCTGTTCAGATGGCATCTATCCATTTTCGTCGTGACGAAGGCATCGCGGCTACCCGCCTCGTTCCTCGCGGTCCGGCTCGGTGAGTTCCGGCGCGTTCTCACGAGTCGCCATTCCTCCTTCGCGCCCGTGGTCCGCCGGACCGGGTCGGCCACCTTTGGGCTCGTCGTCGCCCTTCTCCGAATGCTTGCCCATCGCAACCTCCTTCGACGAAAGGACTACCCGCAGCGGCACAATCTGAAGACCCCGAAAAGCAAACAGGAGCACGAAAAGCCACGCTGCCAACTCTAGGCTCTCGGAACGGGTGGCCGGTGGCGGGCACGACGTCCTCGGTCGGCGAGAATCACGAATGAACCGCTAATTCGCTGAACTACCGCGCTTTCCGGAGATCGGCGAGTGAGTTTCGAAGCCCGCCGTCCAACCGGATCTGGACCGCTGCCACCGCGATCATGATCGCCGCGGTCACCAGGTGCACGATCGCATCGGTGACGTTGTTGGGAAAGTTGAAAACGAAGGCCACCTGATGGGAGAAGAACGCCCAAATGCCCGGCAGCGCACCGCCTATGGCCGCCAGCAGCAGATACAACACGGACCACGACTTTCGCGTCGCGAACACCAGGCCCGGCGCGAACAGGGCTAAACCCGCGACGGCGTGCCAGCCGTTGTAGTCCATTCCGAGCAGCTGCACGGTAGGCGCGTCGGGCCCGGTCGCGAAGCTGGGATTGATGATGAAGCCGGCCACCGCCTGGGCGACATGGACAACACAGATGATCACCAGCCCGATCTGGGCGAAACTCCACCTCACATTGCACCCCCTTGTGCGCGGCAAGATGGCCCAAATACTACGTTCGGTAGTAGGTTGGTGCAATGAGGGAAGTGGCTATGCGGTGCCGTCCCGTTCGATCCAGCGGGTAAGCGCGTCTTCGAGCGCGGTCGCGACGTCCACACCGGCGCTCTCGGCGGCCTGCTCAAACCGCTCGATCAAGTCGGTGCGGACTGAGGCGCCCAATCTGGAGAACGGCGGTTTGGGCTTGGGCGGCAGGTCGACGGGCACGTGTCGAGCGACCGAGGCGTCGATGATTTCGCGGAGCGCCGGTATCTGGTTGAGCAAGGTGTCGAGATCGTCGCGTTCGATGCGCAATAACTCGGCCGGCCCCATCGTCGTTACGGTGGCCGAGCGCAATCTCCCACGGTGCAGCGCCGATTCGCCGATCACCTCGCCCGGCCCCAGCGCGGCGACGCGGTCCGAGCCGACGTACACGCCCACCTCGCCGCTGAGCAGGATGTAGCAGGAGTCGGATGGAGTTTGCTCGTGGATCAACGGCAACGGGGCCGACGTCGAAGTGCGATGAGCCGCTTCGGCGAGACGCTGTAGTTCAGCATCCGAAAACTTGCCGAATGTCTCGTACTGCCGTAACCGGCGAGCGTCTTCCTCATATCGCTTCGCGTCTGCCTTCATAGCGGACTCCTGATGTGCGATGTGCCGCTGACATCGAAGAGCGTAACGCGCGCCGAGAGGACTCGATGCGGTATTGCGAACGCGCAAGAGCGACTGCGTCAGTTTCGACCGGGAAGCCTCATCACTGTGCGCACGATCGGCAGGAGCGACTTCTGCCAGAGTGTTCCCGGGATGCCAAGGGGCGGATCCAGATTGAACACACGTGCGGTCGCAATCGTCTGGGATTCGGTGTACTTCAGCAGGCCTTCGGGACCATGACGGCGGCCGACGCCGGACTGGCCCATCCCGCCCATCGGTGCGCTGAGGCTGCCCCATGCGAATGCATAGCCCTCGTTGACGTTCACCGTCCCGGACCGCAACCGCGCTGCAATCTGCTGGCCCTCTGCGGAGGAACCGGCCCACACACTGGCGTTGAGTCCGTACTCGGTGTCGTTGGCCTTCTCGACGGCTTCGTCCGCGTCGGCGACGGGGTAGATCGAGACGACCGGACCGAATGTCTCGTTGGCCGCGCACTCCATTTCGGGCGTGACGTCGGTCAGGACCGTCGGCTCGTAGAACAACGGCCCGATGTCGGGCCGTGCCTTAGCGCCCGCAATCACTTTGGCGCCCTTGGCTTTCGCGTCGTTCACGTGATCGGTCACGGTTTCCAACTGACCCGCGGAGATCAAGCTGCCCATGTCGACCGAGAAGTCATACGTGGTGCCCAGCTTCATGTTCCGCACCTGGGCGCCGAATTTGCCGATGAAATCGTCGGCGATGTCCTTCTCGACGTAAATGCGCTCGATCGAGATGCACAGCTGGCCGGCGTTGGAGAAGCACGCGCGGGTGGCCGCCTTGGCGGCCTTGTCGAGATTGGCCCCGCGCGTGACGATCATCGCGTTCTTGCCGCCGAGTTCGGCCGAGAACCCGATGAGCCGCCGGCCCGCGTGTTCCGCGAGCTGCCTGCCCGTGGCCGTCGAACCGGTGAACATCAGGTAGTCGCAGTTGTCGATGATCGCGGTGCCGACCACCGAGCCCGGCCCCGGGACGATCGCATAGAGCGCCCGCGGCAGTCCGGCTTCATACAAGAGCTCCGCACACGCGAGGGCGCAATACGGGGTTTGGCTGTCCGGCTTGAGCACCACCGCATTACCCGCCAGCAGCGCCGGCACCGAGTCGGACGCCGTCAGCGTCATGGGGTAGTTCCACGGGGAAATCACCCCTACCACGCCCTTGGGCTGGTAACCGACCGTCGTCTTGCCGATGCCGGGAAGCAGCGCCTGCACCGTACGCGGCTTCAGCAGGTCCGCCGACACCCGCACGTAATAGTTTGCGTTCGCGATCAGGTCGACGAGTTCCTCCTGTGCCGCCCATCTGGCCTTGCCGGCCTCGGCCTGCAGGAGATCCATCAGGAATTCGCGATTCTCGAAGACCAGGTCCCGGTAGCGGCTGATGACGTCGACGCGCTCGGTGACCGGGCGATTCGCCCACGCGACCTGGGCCGCGCGCGCCTCGGCGAACGCCGCTTCGACATCTTCGGCCGTGCCGATCGGGATGGTGGTCAGCGACTTGCCGGTGAAGATCTCGTCGATCGTCTTGGTCTGGCGTGCGGTGATGTCTTTGATCGCGGCCAACTGACGCAGGCGGTCGAAGACCTCGGCTGACGGTGCGGGCATCTCATTACCTCTCGCGAAGCGCGGGTGTCTAAAGCACCAGACTATTGGCTCCGCGGAGTCACTCCTCGCCGAGGACGCAATCGATGCGCTCAGCTGCGGATTAGGCCTTTCGACAAACGGGTAGCGGCATAGCAATGCGCGACGACGACCGGTTCGAAGCGATCGCCCGAGACATGGTCCAGGGGTCATCGGGCGGGTGCTGTTTACTTTTGGATCGCGATCTGCGGATTCGGGCGGCAAGCCGAGACTACGAGCGCGCGACGCTGCGCGCGCACGGTGAGCTTCCCGGGCAATTCCTGTTCGACGCCTTCCCGGACAATCCGAAAGACCCGCACGCCGACGGGACGGCGAACCTCGCGTCGTCGCTGGAGACGGCGATGCAGACCGGCCGCACCCACACGATGCGGATGCAGCGTTATGACATTCCCGACCCCACCGCCCCCGGCGAATTCCTGCCGAAGGTGTGGAGCCCCACCAACTCCCCGTTGCTCGATCACGGTGAGCTGGTGGGCGTCGTGCACAGGGTGAAGGAAGTCTCACGAAGCAAACAACTTCTGGACGAGGTCGCGCGCGACGTCGATCACGGTGTCGCGTGGGATCCGGCAGATCTGCTGCACACCCTCGAAGCCGTCAGCGCCGTCGAATCCGGCCTCCACCTCCGCCGCCAACAGGCGCTGGCCGCGGAGAACGCGCAACTGATGCGCGCCATCGCCACCCGGGACACGATCGGTCAGGCCAAGGGCATGCTGATGGAGCGATTCAATATCGACGCCGATCGAGCGTTCGGTCTGTTGACCAGGCTCTCGCAGCAGACCAACACTCGGGTGGAGGAGATCGCTCGCACCCTGGTTCAAACCGAGCGCCCGCCACGTTCTGGCTGAGGCGCCGGCCGCCCGATCCCGAATGACTTGCGACGCAGTGGGAATGCTCACGGTCGTTTGAGCGGCTAGCCGGTCGATCTGGCGCGTAAGAGCCGACCGATCGCCCTGCTACCCTCCTTCAGTGCAGTTCAGGACAGCTGCGATCGCGCAAGCGGCGATCGTCGTCGCAGGTTGCGGCGGCGGGTCGACAGCGGCAACAACTCCGACCGTGACGTCTACGCGGGACGTCACCCAAACCGTCACGGTGACGTTGCCGCCGCCACCATTCGCCCCCAAGACGATCATCGAAACCGATGGAACGTATCGAGTAGGCACCGACATCGTGCCGGGCACCTACCGCTCGGCCGGCACCAGCCCTGAAGGTGAATCCGATTGCTATTGGGCGAGGCTGAGGAGTCTCAAACCAACCGACATCATCGATAGCGGCATCAGCACCGGTTTTCAGGTAGTGACGATTCGATCGGGTGATAGGGCATTCGTGACCCATAGCTGCCAGACCTGGCAGAAACAGTGACAACCGGTCCGAGGGCGTGAGGTTGGCACGATCATCGCGGTGCTGACCACTAACCACGTTGAGGCGCAACGGATTTTTCACCGGTGACGTGAGCGGTTTGCGGCGTAGCTGAGCCGGAGGATTCAAGTTTGCGCCTCTTAATTGACTGTGGCGAAAAGTTTCCAGTGGCTCGGCGGGCGGCTGTGCGCGAGGAGGCGGCCCGGCCACCAACGACAGCAACTGTGGTCGTGTCGGAATTCCAGCGCGGCAGTCGATTACGCATACGTTAATTCAGTTGCACGCGTGCACAATTGCGATTTGCTGGCGCGGCTTGCGGCCTCGAGCGTGTAGGTTAGAGGTGACTCGCTTGCTCCACACCGGCGCTGCAGTTGCGGCCGTCGGTCGCATGCGGAATTTCCTGGTGGTGGCACCGGGTGCCGGGTAAACAAACTCGGCGGGTTGCACGAGAAGTCAAGCAGCGCAGGGGAGTTGATAAGACGGACAAGCTTTGTATGAAGCGCTGAGGCAGCACTTACTCGGCGCAAGGGGTATCTGCACGATGGGTCGGGCTATGAAGTTTTTCACGTCTTCTTTAACGCGGCAAACTTGTCCTGCACACGACCGCGCAGCGTTCGCCGACAGATTTTGTTTGGCGTCGCGGCGGTGTGGTAGTAGTACAGTAACCGATTACGCGAAAACTCAAGCAGCGCCGGATATTTGACACGTGCGCACCACCTAACCCTTGGAGTGTTTCATGGGCGATGCCGAGCGTGTCCTTCCGTTGACGCGGGGCCAGATGGCCATCTGGCTTGCGCAGCAAACCAGTCACTTCGACGCCGAGTGGCAGCTGGGCGTGCTGGTGCGGATCGAGGGCAGCTTGGACCGTGCTCTGTTAGAGCGCGCGATTCGGCGAGTGGTGGGCGAGGCCGAAACACTTCGGGCGACATTCTTTCAGACGGACGGCGAAGTCTTCCAAAAGGTTATCGACTATCCGGATGTCGAGCTGGACTATTACAACCTGACCGGTTCGCACGATCCCGTGCATGAAGCCCGCGAGAAGGCTTTATTAATCCAACAGACACCGCTGCCGCTCACCGGGCCGCTGTTCAAATTCGCGTTGTTCCAAACCGGAACCGACGAGTACTACTGGCTCGGATGCTTTCATCACATAGTCATCGATGGATTGGGCATTTCGCTATTGGGTCGCCGGATTGCGGCCGTGTATTCCGCACTGGCATCTGGCACAAACATTTCTCCTGCCTTCTTCGGAACGTTGCAGGAATTGGTTGGCGAAGAGCTGCGATACGAAGAGTCCGCCGACTATCTGGACGATCAAGCGTATTGGGCGCAGAACCTTCCCTCCGGCAGCGAGCCGGATTATCGATTGCCCCAAGCGACCTCCGAACGCAATTCCTATTTGCCTTCCGCCCCTGCGCAACTGGATTCGGCCGTCGCCGGGCAAATCAAGACGCTGTCAAAAGCGTTGGGCATCCGTCGATCGTCGGTCCTGACCGCGGCGTGTGCTCTACTGGTGCACGGGTTCGCCGCCAACGGTTCCGAAGAGGTGGTGCTCGACTTCCCCGTCAGCAGGCGCATCCGCCCTGAGTCAAAGCTGCTGCCTGGAATGGTGGCTGGGGTTGTACCGCTCGTCTTGAAGACGTCGCCGCGATCCTCGGTCGCCGACTTCTGCAAGCACGTCGATTCCCGGATCCGAGAAACGTTGCGCCATCAACGGTTTCCGGTGCAGGTTCTGGACGGTGAAGGCAACTCTCGTGATCCACGGCAAGCGGCGAATCGTGTGGTCGTCAATCACATCCTGGGCAGGATCAATCTCAGCTTCGCTGATACGCCTGGAACCGCGGAATACACCACTTTTGGGCCGGTGGGTAATTTCGGTTTTTTCTTCCTCGGATTCGGTGATCAGCATCTGCTCAGCTCCCTTGGCACCGGGCGCCCATTCGCGGATTTTGATGTTGCGGACTTAGCAAACCGGTTGCAACGGATCGTGGCCGCGATGGCGGAGTTGCCCACCCGGCGGCTCGTGTCGATAACCGCGTTAGCTGTCGCCGAGGAGCCCTGCCTGAATCGGTGGGGCAACGGTGCGCTGTTGGCCGAGCCGGCTCCCGCGGCGGTCTCGGTTGTGCAGTTGTTCGGGGCGCAGGTGCTGCGGGCCCCGGAGGCGGTGGCGCTGGTGTGCGGTGAGCGCTCCTGGAGCTATCGGGAGTTGGATGAGGCCGCCAATCGGGTGGCGCACGTGCTGGCCGGGAACGGGGTCGGGCCGGGCGCGTGTGTGGCGCTGTTATTGCCGCGGTCGGCCGAGGCGATCGTGGCGATTTTGGCGGTGCTCAAGACCGGAGCCGCTTATCTGCCCATCGATCCCGCGGTGCCGGCGGCGCGGCTGGAGTTCATGCTCGGCGACGCGCAGCCGGCCGCGGCGCTGACCACCGCCCGGCTGGCCGAACGGCTGCATGGGCAAGGCCTGCGGGCCATCGACGTGAACGACCCCTTTATTTTCGATCAGCCGTCGACGAGCCTGCCGGCGCCGGCGCCGGACGACGTGGCCCACATCATCTACACCTCGGGTACCACGGGGGCGCCCAAAGGGGTGGCCATCGCCCAGCACAACGTGGCTCAGCTGCTCGACTCCCTCACCGCGGGCCTGCCACCGAAACAGGTATGGACGCAATGTCATTCGTACGCTTTCGACTTCTCGGTATGGGAGATCTGGGGCGCGCTGCTGCACGGGGGACGGCTGGTGGTGGTGCCCGAAGACGTGACGGGCTCGCCGGAGGACTTTCATGCCTTGCTGGTCGGTGAACACGTCAGCGTGTTGACTCAGACGCCCTCGGCGGTGGGGGTGCTCGCACCCGAAGGCTTGGAGTCGACGGCGTTGCTGGTGGGCGGTGAGCCGTGCCCGGCCGAGGTGGCGGATCGATGGGCGCCGGGACGGGTGCTGGTCAACGCCTACGGTCCGACCGAGACCACGGTGTATGCGGCGATGACTGCGCCGCTCGCGGCGGGCTCGGGGACACCGCCGATCGGTGCGGCGGTGTCGGGAGCCGCACTGTTTGTGCTGGACGGCTGGCTGCGCCCGGTGCCGGCGGGCGTGGTCGGTGAGTTGTACGTGGCCGGTCGAGGCGTGGCGTACGGGTATGTGCGACGGGCGGGGCTGACCGGATCGCGGTTTGTGGCGTGTCCGTTCGGCAAGCCGGGGATGCGGATGTATCGCACCGGCGATCTGGTGTCTTGGGGTCCCGATGGACAGCTGCGGTATGTGGGGCGCGCCGATGAGCAGGTCAAGATTCGCGGATACCGCATCGAACTGGCCGAAGTTCAGGCGGCGCTGGCCGGGCTGGACGGAGTGCAGCAGGCCGCGGTGCTCGCGCGCGAGGACCGCACCGGCGACAAACGCCTGGTGGGTTACGTCACGGGCGCTGTCGACCCGACAGCGATCCGCGCCGCGCTGACCGAGCGGCTGCCCGGCCACATGGTCCCCGCGGCGGTTGTGGCATTGGATGTATTGCCCCTGACGCCCAACGGCAAGCTCGACGTCCGCGCCCTTCCGGCACCGCAGTATCAGGACGCCGACCATTACCGCGCGCCGGGCAACGCCGTCGAGGAGATACTGGCCGACATCTACGCCGAGGTACTGGGCCTCGAGCGCGTCGGCGTCGACGACTCGTTCTTCGAGCTGGGCGGCGACAGCATTCTGTCGATGCAGGTGGTGGCGCGAGCCCGTGCCGCGGGCCTACTGTGCCGCCCGCGCGACGTTTTCGTCGAGCAGACGGTGGCCCGGCTGGCCCTCGTGGCCGCGGTGACTGACCGCGAGTCCGGCCCGATCGATGAGGGCATCGGGCCGCTGGTAGCCACGCCGATCATGCGCTGGCTGCAGGACGTCGACGCCCCGGTAGAACAGTTCAACCAGACGGTCGTGGTGCTGGGGCCCGCCGGCGCGACCGAGGCGGATGTCGTCGTGCTGCTGCAAGCACTGCTGGATCGGCACCCCATGTTGCGCCTGCGGGTGGACGACGACGGCGCGGGGGGCTGGTCGTTGCAGGTGCCCGAAGCGGGTTCGGCGGATGCCGACGCGTGTCTGTCGTCGGTACCCGCGCTCTCCGATGAGGCGTTGAAAACGGCGCGCTCGCAATTGAATCCGGCGGCCGGTGTGATGCTCAGCGCGCTATGGGTCGGCTCCACCGGCCAGTTGGTGGTGATCATTCACCATCTGGCCGTCGACGGGGTGTCGTGGCGGATCTTGCTGGAGGACCTCAACATCGCTTGGGCTCAGCATCGCGCCGGCCAGCCCGTCGACCTGCCGGTGACGGGCACGTCCTTCGTCAGTTGGGCGGCGCTGCTGGCCCACAAAGCGCGAAGCCCCGAGATCGCCGCGCTGGCCGACGCGTGGCGGCGGCCGGCGGCGCTCCCGGCGGCGCTGCCCGCGGTGCAACCCGAACGGGATACCTACGCCACGGCCGGGCAACTCTCGCTGGACCTGGATGTCGAGACGACCCGGATGCTGCTCGGCGAGGTGCCCGCGGCGTTTCACGCCGGGGTGCACGAAATCCTGTTGATCGCGTTCGCGTTGGCGGCGGCGGAGTTTCTGGGTACCGGCGGCGCGCCGATCGGCATCGACGCCGAGGGCCATGGGCGTCACGAGGAGTTCGGCGCAAACGTGGACTTGTCGCGCACGGTGGGGTGGTTCACCACCAAATACCCCGTGTCGTTGGGGGTCGGCGGCTTGCGCTGGAGTCAGGTGCTCGCCGGCGAGGCGGCCTTGGGGGCGGTACTCAAGGATGCGAAGGAACAGCTGCGCGCCCTGCCGCACGGGCTGACCTACGGCCTGCTCCGCTACCTGAACCCCGACGTCGAGCTGGGCGGGTCGGATCCAGTGATCGGCTTCAACTACCTGGGCCGTTTTGGCGCCCCGGCGGGCGACCGCTCCGGTGACGGGTGGCGGTTCGGCCGGGAAGGCTGGTCGCTCACCGGTGCGGCCGGGGCGACTCCCATGCCGCTGGCGCACACCGTGGAACTCAACGCCGGCACCGTCGACGCCGACACCGGCCCGTATCTGCACGCCGATTGGACGTGGGCGCCCTCGGCCCTTGATCGCACGGCGGTTAACCGGTTGAGCCAGTTGTGGTTTGACGCACTGACCGGTATCTGCGCGCATGTGCGGGCCGGTGGGGGCGGGCTGACGCCGTCCGACATCGCACCCGCTCGCCTCAGCCAGCAGCAGATCGACGAGCTCTGCCGGCAAGAGCGGATCGCCGACGTGCTGCCGCTGACCCCCTTGCAACAGGGGCTGCTCTTTCACGCCAGCACGGCGCAAGGCAGCGACGACGAAATGTATGCGCTGCAGCTTGATTTCACCCTCAGCGGCGCCCTTGACGCCGACCGGCTGCGCGACGCGGTGCACGTGGTGGTCAACCGGCATCCCCACTTGGTGGCGCGGTTTCGCACGCAGTTCGACGAGCCGGTGCAAGTCATCCCGGCCGATCCCGCGGCGCAGTGGCGGTTTGTCGATCTTCGTGCCGCCGGCGGCGACGTCATGTCAGATCATGCCGACGCGGATGACTTGATCCACGACATATCCGCCGCCGAGCGCGACGCGGTCCGCGACCTCGCCGGCGGCCCCGTCTTCCGCGCCGCCCTGATTCGCACCGCAGAGCGCCGGCACCGGTTTGTGCTTACCTTTCACCACATCTTGGTGGATGGCTGGTCGCTGCCGATCTTGCTGCGGGAGATATTCGCCAGCTACTACGAGCAGCCGCTGCCCGCCACGGTGTCGTATCGCACCTTCCTCATCTGGCTGGCCGACCGCGACCTGGACGCCGCCCGCGCGGCCTGGCGTGATGCGTTGGAAGGCTTCGACATTCCCACGCTCGTCGGCCCTGCGGATCGGTTGGGACGGGGGCGGCGGGGCTTCGCATCGGCTAGCGTGCCCGAGCCGACCACGCAAGCGCTCACGGAGCTGGCGCGCTCCTGCCACGCCACCGTCAGCACGGTGCTGCAGGGCGCCTGGGCGCTGCTGCTCACCTCACTGACCGGTCAACACGACGTCGCGTTCGGCACCCCGCGCTCCCGGGCGGGCCAGTCCGAAGTGCCCGGCGCCGAGTCGATGGTCGGACTGTTGATCAACACGGTGCCGGTGCGGGTACGGATCACGGCGACGACCACCACCGCAGACCTGCTGGCCCAGCTGCAAAGCACCCACAACGATCTGCTCGAGCACCAGCACCTGGCGCTGATCGACATTCATCGCGTCACCGGTCATGAACAGCTTTTCGACACGCTCTTCGTGTACGAGAACTACCCGATCGACACCGTCGTGCCGTCGGACGCCGGTGGGGACGCGTTGGCCATCACCGAATTCACCAACCTCGAATACAACCACTACCCGTTGACCATGGAAGCGCTGCCGGGGCGCGAGATAGACCTGCGCGTCGAGTACGACACCGATGTCTTCGACGCGGCCCGGATCGAGGCGCTCATCGAGCGGATGCAGCGGGTGTTGGCAGCGATGACCGCAGATCCCACCCGGCCGCTGTCGACGGTGGATCTGCTCGATCGCGGTGAGCGGGAACTGGTGTTGTCCCGGTGGTCCGGTGCTCAGGTGGTGGCGCCGGTCGGGGTGGCCCCGGAGTTGCTGGCGGCGGCGGTGAGCGCCGACCCGGACGCGGTCGCGGCGCTGGACGGCGGCCGGGCCGTCTCGTATCGCGAGCTCGACCAATGGTCGACGCGACTGGCACGGGTGTTGATCGAGTCCGGCGTCGGTCCGGAGCGCGCGGTGGGCGTGGCCATGGGCCGCTGCCTGGAACTGGTCGTGGCCTGGTGGGCGGTGACCAAGGCCGGCGGTGTCTATGTGCCGGTGGATCGGGCCCATCCGGTCGAGCGGATCACCACGCTGTTGGACACGGTGTCCGCGGCATGCGTGTTGACCTGTGGCGGTGACACCGTACCCGGGTCAGGGGCGCGCCCGGTGCTGCGCGTCGACACCCTCGACCTGTCCGGGCGTAGCGCGGACCCGGTCACCGACGCTGATCGGCTGGCGGCGCTCGGGGCGGATGACACCGCCTTCGTGATCTTCACCTCTGGGTCCACCGGAGCCCCCAAGGGCGTGGCGGTCAGCCACGCCGGCCTGCTGGGTTGGGCTGCGGCGCAACGCAATCTATTCGGGTTGGACGCAGGCGCACGCGTGCTGATGGTGGCCACGCCGACCTTCGACGCGTCGGTGGGCGAGTTGCTGTTGGCCGCCGCGTCCAGGGCGACGCTGGTGGTAGCGCCGCCGCAGGTGTATGCCGGCGATGCCTTGACCAACCTGCTCCAGGAGCAGCGGGTCAACGCGGCGATCCTGACTCCGACGGTGTTGTGGTCGCTGGATCGCGACCGCCTGGGCGAGCTGGGCACGCTGGTCGCTGTCGGTGAGGCCTGCCCGCCGGAGGTGGTGTCCGCGTGGGCGCCGGGCCGGCAAATGTTCAACGGCTACGGTCCGAGCGAGACCACCATCTGGGTGACCTGCGCCCCTCTGTCGGCGGGGCAGCCGGTCACCATCGGGGCGCCGATCCCGGGGGTGCGTGCGCTGGTACTCAACGGCTTCCTGAATCCGACGCCCGTCGGTGTGCTGGGGGAGCTTTACCTGAGCGGCCCCGCGCTGGCGCACGGCTATGTGGGCCGGGTCGAGTTGACCGCGGAACGATTTGTGGCCAACCCCCACGGCGAACCCGGGTCGCGCCTGTACCGCACGGGTGACCTGGTGCGGTGGACGTCGGCCGGGACCCTGGAGTACGTCGGCCGCGCCGACGCCCAGATCAAATTGCGCGGGCAGCGCATCGAATTGGGTGAAATCGAGAACACCTTGCTGGCGTGCCCACAGGTGGCGCAGGCCGCCGCCACCGTGCACCACGGCGACACCGGCGACCACCTCGTCGCCTACATCACCCTCAAACACACCACCGCGTCGGACGGCGACGTCGAAATCGTCGAAGAGTGGCACCAGCTCTACGACGAGCTCTACGGCGGCGAGGCGGAGGTGCCGGACTTCGGCATGGACTTCCGGGGTTGGAACAGCAGCCTCACCGGTGACCCCATTCCGCTCGAAGAGATGGTCGAGTGGCGCTCGGCCACCGTGGACCGGATCAAGGCCCTGCGACCACAGCGGGTGTTGGAGATCGGCGTGGGTTCCGGGCTGTTGTTGTCACAGATCGCCCCGCACTGCGAAGAGTATGCCGCCACCGACATGTCGGCGGTTGTCATCGAGAATCTGGGCCGTTCGCTCGAGTCGTCGCAGATCTCGTGGCGCGATCGGGTGCGACTGCTGGCGCAGCCGGCACACGTCACCGAGACGCTGCCGCAGGGCCGCTTCGACACCGTCGTCGTCAACTCGGTCGTCCAGTACTTTCCCAACGCGGGGTATCTGACCGAGGTCATCGACAACGCCATCGAACTACTGGCCCCCGGCGGCGCGCTGTTCCTCGGCGATGTCCGCAACCACAGCCTGCAGGGCGCGTTCCAAACCGCCGTCGCGCTGGCCCGCGCCGACGCCGGCGACGCCGCCGAGGTCCGCCGGCGCGTCAAGCATGCCGTGCTCGGCGAACCCGAATTGCTCTTGGCGCCAGAGTATTTCACCACCTTGGCCGCCGACCACCCGTCGGTGGGTGGCCTCGAGATCCACGTCAAACGCGGCCTGGCCGACAACGAACTCAACCGGTACCGCTACGACGTCGTCATCCACAAAACCCCCGCATCGGTGCGCTCACTGGCCGTTGCGCCCAGCTGGCCGTGGACGGAATGCGGCGGCCTGGACGGGCTGCGGACGCGATTGCTCGCCGAGCGCCCCGCCGCGGTGCGCATTGCCGAGATTCCCCGCACCGGAGTGATCAGCGACGTCCGCATCGAGCGCGGCCTGGCGGCCGGGTTGCCGTTGGCCGACGCTCTCGCCCAGGGCATGCCCGATGCGGCCACCGCCGAACAGCTGCATCGTGTAGGCGAAGACACCGGATACCACGCGGCCGTCACGTGGGGGGCCCAACCCGGAACGCTGGATGCCGTTTTCGTCGTTCCCGTCGACGGTGAGCGCACCCCGGCGTTGACGGACCTCTATCTGCCTCGGGCGGCCCAGCGCGGCACCCACAACGAACCCCATACCAACACCAAGATCAGCGCGATCCGTCAGAGATTGAGCGCCTGGCTGCCCGAATACATGGTGCCGACGCACATCGTCGTGCTCGACGAGTTCCCGTTGACCTCCTCGGGAAAGCTCGACCGCAGGGCGCTTCCGGCACCCGAGTATCAGGATGCCGATCTTTACGACGCCCCGACCGGGATGGTCGAAGAGATTCTGGCCGGCATCTACGCCCAGGTCCTCGGGCTCGAGCGGGTGGGGGTCGCAGAGTCGTTCTTCGACCTGGGCGGCGATTCGCTGTCGGCCATGCGTTTGATCGCCGCGATCAACACCGGCCTGGGTGCCGATCTTTCGGTGCGCACCCTGTTCGAGGCGCCCACCGTCGGTCAATTGGCGCCTTACATCGGTGGGGATGCGCGTCGCTTGGAACCATTGGTGGCCGGGGAGCGGCCCGCGGTGGTCCCGTTGTCGTACGCGCAGAACCGGTTGTGGTTCATCGACCAGTTCCAGGGGCCCTCGCCCGTCTACAACATGACGATGGCATTGCGGCTGACCGGCTGGCTGGATGCCGACGCGCTGGGTGCCGCGCTGGCCGATGTGGTGGCCCGTCATGAAAGCCTGCGCACGGTGTTCGCGGCGACCGAGGGCACACCTCGGCAGATCGTGCTTGCCGCCGGGCAAGCGGACTTCGGGTGGGAGGTCGTCGACGCCGCGGGGTGGCCGGAAGGCCGACTGAGCGAGGCGATGCAAGCCGTCGCTCGGCACCCGTTCGACCTGGCGAACGAGATTCCGTTGCAGGCACGGTTGTTCCGAATCAGCGCTGAAGAACACGTGCTGGCGGCCGCCGTGCATCACATCGCCGCCGACGGCTGGTCGATCACCCCGCTGGTGCGGGATCTGGGGATGGCGTACGCCAGCCGATGTGCGGGACAGACCCCGGGCTGGCAGCCGTTGGCGGTGCAGTACGCCGACTACACGTTGTGGCAGCGTCACCAGCTCGGCGATGTCGACGACAGCGCAAGCCCCATCGCCGCGCAGTTGGCCTATTGGCAGGATGCGCTGGCGGGGATGCCGGAGCGCCTGGAGCTGCCCACCGACCGGCCATATCCGATGGTTGCCGATCAGCGCGGCGCCCGGCTGAGCGTGGACTGGCCTGCCGAATTGCAGCGGCAGGTTCATCGGATGGCCCGCGAACACAGCGCCACCAGCTTCATGGTGGTCCAGGCCGCTTTCGCCGCGCTGTTGTCCAAGATCAGCGGCAGCACCGATGTGGCGGTGGGCTTCCCGATTGCCGGGCGCCGCGACCCCGCGCTCGATGAGCTGGTCGGTTTCTTCGTCAACACCTTGGTGCTGCGCGTCGATCTAACGGGGAACCCCACGGTCGCCGAGCTACTCGCGCAGGTACGCCGGCGCAGCCTGGCCGCCTACGAGCACCAGGACGTGCCGTTCGAGCTGCTGGTCGAGCGGCTCAACCCGACCCGCAGCCTGACCAATCACCCGTTGGTACAGGTGTTGTTGGGCTGGCAGAACTTCGACTGGCAGGACACTAATGCCGCCGGGCTGACCTTGGGCGATCTGGAAGCCACGCCCCTGCCGGTGGACACCCAGACCGCCCGCATGGACCTCACCTTCTCGTTGGCCGAACGTTGGGATGACGACGGCGCGCCCGCCGGGATCGGCGGGGTGGTGGAATTCCGCACCGATGTGTTCGATGCGGCCAGCGTCGAGGCGCTCGTCGAACGATTCCGGATGGTGTTGACGGCGATGACAGCCGATCCGGGGCGGTCGTTGTCGTCGGTCGATGTGGTCACCGAGGCCGAGCACGCCCGCTTCGATCGCTGGGGCAACCGGGCGGTGTTGAGCCGGCCGGGGCGCAAAGCGTCGATTCCGGCCTTGTTCGCCGCGCAGGCGGGGCGCACGCCCGACGCGGTGGCGCTGGTGTGCGGTGAGCAGTCGTGGACCTACCGGAAGCTGGACGAGGCCGGTAACCGGTTGGCGCACTTGCTGATTGACCGCGGTGTGGGCCCCGGACAGTCGGTGGTCCTGCTCTTTCCCCGCTCGGCCGAGGCGATCGTCGCGATTTTGGCGGTGCTCAAAACCGGGGCCGCGTATCTTCCGATCGACCCGGCGCTACCGAGCGCGCGCATCGAGTTCATGGTTGGCGACGCCGCCCCGGTCGCCGCGATCACCACCGCTGGTTTGGCCGAGCGCCTCGGCGGGTTCGGCCTGACGGTCATCGATGTCGATGACCCCACTGTCGGCGCTCAGCCCTTGACCGCGCCGCCGGCACCTCACCCCGATGAGACCGCCCACATCATCTACACCTCCGGCACCACCGGGATGCCCAAGGGGGTGGCGGTCGCTCAGCACAACGTCGCCCAGCTATTCGACGGTCTGGACCTCGGCGTGGATCTCGGGGCGCCGGGGCAGGTGTGGACACAGTTCCACTCCTATGCGTTCGACTTCTCGGTCTGGGAGATCTGGGGTGCGCTCCTCAACGGTGGACGCCTGGTGGTGGTGCCCGACGCGGTGGCGCGCTCCGCCGAAGAGTTCCACGCACTATTGGTCGGCGAGCAGGTCAGCGTCCTTACCCAAACGCCCTCGGCCGTCGCGATGCTGCCACCTGAGGGTTTGCCGTCGACGTCGTTGGTGATCGGTGCCGAGCCGTGCCCGCCCGAGCTGGTGGATCGGTGGGCACCGGGCCGGGTCATGGTCAACGTCTACGGTCCGACCGAGACGACGATGTGGTTGTCCAAGAGCACACCCTTGCGGGCGGGGTCGGGGGCCCCTCCGATCGGCTCGCCGGTGGCGGGTGCGGCGTTTTTCGTGCTGGACGCGTGGTTGCGTCCGGTGGCCGGCGGGGTGGTCGGCGAGCTGTACCTGGCGGGCCGCGGCGTCGGATTCGGGTACTGGCGCCGGGCCGGCCTGACCGCGACGCGCTTTGTGGCATGCCCGTTCGGCGGCGTGGGAACACGCATGTACCGCACCGGTGATCTGGTGTGCTGGGGCGCCGATGGGCAGCTGCGGTACTTCGGGCGCGTCGACGAGCAGGTCAAGATCCGCGGGTATCGCATCGAACTCGGGGAAGTGCGTTCGGCTCTCGCCGCGCTGGACGGGGTGGAACAGGCGGCGGTGATCGCCCGCGAGGATCGCCCCGGCGACAAGCGCCTGGTGGGTTACGTCACGGGCAGCGCCGACCCGGCCGCGGCCCGCAGCGTCCTGGGCGAGCGGCTGCCGGCCTACATGGTGCCGGCGGCGGTGGTGAAGCTCGAGGCGCTGCCGATCACCCCCAATGGCAAACTCGACACCCGCGCCCTGCCGGCACCCGACTACGCCGCGGGCGGATATCGCGCCCCCGGTGACGCGGTCGAGGAGATTCTGGCCGGCATCTACGCGCAAGTCCTCGGATTCGAGCGCGTCGGGGTCGACGACTCGTTCTTCGACCTGGGCGGTGATTCGTTGTCCGCGATGCGGGTCATCGCCGCCGTCAACGCCAGCCTGGACGCCGGCCTTCCGGTGCGTACCTTGTTCGAGGCGCCCACGATCGCCCAGCTGGCACCGCGCATCGTCGGCGATGCCGGCAGGGTCGCGCCATTGGTCGCGGGCGCGCGGCCTGCGCTGGTCCCGCTGTCGTTCAGCCAGAGTCGCTTGTGGTTCCTCGACCAGTTCCAAGGCCCCTCACCGATGTACAACATCGCGGCGGCGCTGCGGCTGGACGGCGAGCTCGATGCCGCCGCGCTGGGGCTGGCGCTGGCCGACGTGGTGGCCCGCCACGAAAGCCTGCGCACGCTGTTCCCGGCGGTCGAGGGCGTGCCGCAACAGGTCGTCGTCCCCATCGAGCGGGCGGACTTCGGCTGGCAGGTCGTTGACGCCGGCGGATGGCCGGACGGCCAGCTGGCCGAGTCCATCGCGGCCGTGACGGGCCACCGGTTCGATCTCGGCGCCCAAATCCCCATGCGCGCATGCCTTTTCAGGGTCGCCGATGACGAACATGTGCTGGTCGCCGTCGTGCACCACATCGCCGCCGACGGCTGGTCGCTGACGCCGCTGGTGCGTGATCTGGGGGTGGCGTATGCCAGCCGGTGTGCGGGGCAGGCCCCCGGGTGGGCGCCGTTGGCGGTGCAGTATGCCGACTACACGCTGTGGCAACGCGAGCGGCTTGGGTCGCTCGACGACGGCAACAGCCGCATCGCCGCGCAGCTGGCTTACTGGCAGGATGCGCTGGCCGGCATGCCCGAGCGCCTGGAGCTGCCCACCGATCGGCCCTACCCGCCGGTGGCCGACCAGCGCGGCGCCAGTGTGGCGGTCCAGTGGCCGGCGGAGCTGCAGCGCCGGCTGGAAAGCGTGGCTCGCGAGCACAACGCGACCAGTTTCATGCTGGTACAAGCCGCCCTGGCGGTGCTGCTGTCCAAGATCAGCGCCAGCAGCGATGTGGCCGTGGGCTTCCCGATCGCGGGGCGGCCCGATCCCGCCCTGGATGAGCTGGTGGGCTTCTTCGTCAACACCTTGGTTCTTCGGGTCGATCTGGCCGGTGACCCCAGCTTCGCCGACCTGCTGTCACAGATCCGGCGGCGCAGCCTCACCGCGTACGAGCATCAAGACGTGCCCTTCGAGGTGCTGGTGGAGCGGCTCAACCCCACCCGAAGCATGACCCATCACCCACTGATTCAGGTGATGTTGGCCTGGCAGAACCTGCCCGGTGTCAGCGCTGACCCCGCCGCCGGGCTGACCTTGGACAAGCTGCGTGTCACACCCCTGCCGGTGAACAGCCAAACCGCCCGGATGGACCTGGAGTTCTCGCTGGCCGAACGCTGGACCGAGGGCGGTGAGCCCGCCGGAATCGGCGGAACCGTGGAGTTTCGGACCGATGTCTTCGATGCGGACAGCATCGTCGCGTTGGTCGGGCGGTTCGAGCGCGTGCTGATGGCGATGACCGACGACCCGACGCTGCGGCTGTCGTCGGTGGATCTGCTCGACGAGCGCGAGCGCGCGTGGCTTGATGAGCGCGCCAACCGTGCGGTGCTGGCCCAGCCGCCGGCCGGGGCGGCCTCGATCCCGGCCCTGTTCGAAGCGCAGGCGATGCGCGCGCCGGACGCGGTGGCGATCAGTTGCGGTGAGGCGACGTGGAGCTACCGCGCGCTCGATGTAGCCGCTAACCGGTTGGCGCAGTTGCTCGTTGGTCACGGTGTTGGCCCCGGCGGGTATGTGGCCCTGCTGGTGGAGCGTTCGGCCGAGGCGGTCGTGGCGATGTTGGCGATCCTCAAGGCGGGAGCTGCTTACCTGCCGATCGACCCGGCGTTGCCGGCCACGCGGATCGGATTCATGCTCGACGATGCCCAGCCGGTGGCAGCCATCACCACGGCAGAGCTGCGGTCACTGCTGGACGGCCATGGCCTGCCGGTCATCGACCTGCACGACGCCGCCGCCGACGAACAACCCAGCACCGCCCTGCCCGTGCCGGGGCCCGGGGACATCGCGTATCTGATCTACACCTCGGGCACCACCGGGGTGCCCAAGGGAGTCGCGGTCACCCACCGCGGGGTGACCGAGCTGTTGGGGTCGTTGGACGCGGGCCTGCCGCCGGCGGGGGTGTGGGCGCACAGTCACTCGCTGGCATTCGACGTTTCCGTGTGGGAGATCTTCGGCGCGCTGTTGCGCGGTGGGCGACTGGTGGTGCTGCCCGAGTCGGTGGCACGCGCACCGGAAGCGTTGCACGAGGTCCTGGTGCGCGAGCGGGTCAGCGTGTTGACCGAGACGCCATCGGCGGTGTCCGTGTTGTCGCCTTCGGGCTTGGAGTCGGTGGCCTTGGTGATGGCCGGTGAGGCCTGCCCGCCCGAGGTGGTCCAGCGGTGGGCGCCGGGGCGGGTGATGGTGAACGCCTACGGACCGACCGAGACCACCATGTGTGTGGCGATCAGTGCGCCGCTGACGCCCGGGACCGGCGCGGTGCCGATCGGTTCGCCAGTGCCGGGCGCGGCGCTGTTCGTGTTGGACGGCTGGTTGCGTCCGGTGCCACCCGGGGTGGTTGGGGAGCTGTATGCGGCCGGAGCCGGGGTGGGCGTCGGCTACCTGGGTCGCTCGGGTTTGACCGCCGCGCGGTTTGTGGCGTGTCCGTTCGGCGGCCGGGGAACACGCATGTACCGCACCGGCGATCTGGTGTGCTGGGGTGCCGACGGGCAGTTGCGGTATATCGGCCGTGCCGACGAACAGGTCAAGATCCGCGGGTATCGCATCGAGGTCGGTGAGGTCCGAGCGGCGCTGGCCGCACTCGACGAGGTGCAGCAGGCCGTCGTCGTCGCCCGCGAGGACCGCCCGGGCAACAAACGACTGGTGGGTTACGTCACCGGCACTGCCGAGCCGGCCCGGGCCCGCGCCGCACTGGCCGAGCGGCTGCCCGCCTACATGGTGCCCGCGGTGGTCATCGCCCTGGAGGCGCTGCCCCTGACACCCAACGGCAAGCTCGACGTCCGCGCCCTGCCGGCTCCGGAGTACAGCGTCGGTCAGTATCGCGCCCCGGAAAGCCCCGCCCAGGAGATCCTCGCCGGCATCTACGCCCAAGTCCTCGAACTCGAGCACGTCAGCATCGACGACTCCTTCTTCGACCTGGGCGGGGATTCGCTGTCCGCGATGCGAGTCGTCGCCGCGATCAACGCAACCCTGGACGCCGGGCTCGGGGTCCGCACCTTGTTTGAAGCGCCGACCGTGGCCCAGTTATCGGCCCGTATCGGCACTGACGGGGGCGGGCTGGAGCCGCTGGTCGCGGTTGAACGGCCCGCGCTGTTGCCCTTGTCGTTTGCCCAAAACCGGATGTGGTTCCTTGATCAGCTGCAGGGCCCGTCACCGATCTACAACATGGCAGCGGCGTTACGGCTGAGCGGGCGGTTAGACCCCGGGGTATTGGGTGCGGCGCTGGTCGATGTCGTCGGTCGCCACGAGAGCCTGCGCACGCTGTTCCCGGCGCCGGAGGGAATTCCACACCAACTGGTGATCGCGCCCGAACGGGCGGAAATCGGATGGCACGTCGTCGACGCGAGCGCCTGGCCGGCCGGCCGGCTGGAAGAGGCCATCAGCGAGACAGCGCTACAGCCGTTCGACTTGGCCAGCGACATTCCCTTCCGGGCGCGGTTGTTCCGGGTCGCCCCGGATGAGCACCTGATGGTGATCGTGGTGCATCACATCGCCGCCGACGGCTGGTCGATGACCCCCCTGACGCGCGACCTGGGTCTGGCCTACGCCAGCCGGTGTGCCGGACAGCCTCCGGGCTGGGCGCCGCTGCCCGCCCAGTACGTCGACTACACGCTGTGGCAGCGAGCCCAGTTCGGCGACCTCGAGGACACCGACAGCCGTATCGCGGCGCAACTGGCCTATTGGGAGGATGCGCTGGCCGGGATGCCCGAGCGCCTCCAGCTGCCTACCGACCGGCCGTATCCGCTGGTCGCTGATCAGCGCGGTGCCAACGTGATCGTGGAGTGGCCAGTCGAGCTGCAGCAACGGGTGCGCCGACTGGCCGGGGAGCACAACACGACCAGCTTCATGGTCGTTCAGGCCGCGCTTGCGGTGTTGCTCTCCAAAATCAGCGGGAGCCCCGACGTGGCGGTCGGGTTCGCGGCCGCCGGTCGTACCGATCCCGCCCTGGACGACTTGGTCGGCTTTTTCATCAACACCTTGATCCTGCGAGTGCAGCTCGGCGGGGATCCCATCGCCGCCGAGGTACTGGCGCAGGTTCGCGCACGCAGCTTGGAGGCGTTCGAGAATCAGCACGTGCCTTTTGAGGCGCTGGTCGAGCGGCTCAACCCGAACCGGAACCTGAGCCATCATCCGCTGGTCCAGGTGGCGTTGGCCTGGCAGAACCTGCCCGGCTACGAAACTGCCGCCGACGGATTGGCCTTGGGCGATCTGCAGGTGACGCCGTTGCCGGTGGAAACCCACGCCGCCCGAATGGACCTGACCTTCTCGTTGGCCGAGCGCTTCGGCAAGGACGGGACGCCCGCCGGGATCGGCGGTGCGGTGGAATTTCGCACCGACGTCTTCGACGCTGACACCATCGAGTCGCTGGTGCGCCGGCTGGAGCGGGTGCTTGCGGCGATCACCGACGATCCCACGCGGCCGATGTCATCGATCGACCTGCTCGATGACTCGGAACGCGGCTGGCTTGACGAGATGGGTAACGGGGTTGCGCTGACCCGGCCGGCGACCGCGCCGGTGTCGATGCCCGCGTTGATTGCCGCGCAGGTGGCCCGGACTCCGGATGCCGTCGCGCTGGTATCCGGCAGCCTGTCGCTGACCTACCGGGAACTCGACGAGGCGGCCAATCGGTTGGCGCACGTGCTGGTGGGTCACGGCGCGCGCCCGGGTGAATGCGTGACGCTGCTGTTTTCCCGTTCCGCCGAGGCGATCGTGGCGATGGTGGCCGTGCTCAAGACGGGAGCGGCGTATCTGCCCATCGACCCGGCGGCGCCGGCGGCGCGGATCGAGTTCACGCTCGCCGACGCCCGCCCGATCGCCGCGGTCACCACCGCTGATCGGGTCGGGCGGCTAGCAGGCCATGGGTTAGCGGTCATCGACATCGACGACCCCGCTGTGGCTTCCCACCCGAGCACCGGGCTGCCGATGCCGGACCCGGAGGATATCGCTTACCTCATCTATACCTCTGGCACCACCGGTGTGCCCAAGGGGGTCGCGGTCAGCCAGGCCAGCATGGCCCAGATGATGTCGTCGCTGGCCGTCTACACCCCGGCCGAGCAGGCATTCGCGCAATGTCACTCCTATGCCTTCGACTTCTCGCTGTGGGAGATCTGGGTTCCGTTGCTGGGCGGCGGACGAGTAGTGATCGTGCCCGAGTCGGTGGCCGCCTCGCCGGAAGATCTGCACGCCTTGCTGATCGCCGAGCAGGTCCGCGTGCTCGCCCAGACCCCGTCGGCGGTGGCCATGCTGTCACCCGATGGTTTGGAGTCGACGGCGTTGCTGGTGGCCGGTGAGGCTTGCCCGGCCGAGGTGGTGGATCGGTGGGCGGCGGCCGGGCGGGTGATGCTCAACGGCTACGGCCCCACCGAAACGACGATGTGCGCCTCGGTCAGCCCGCCGTTGGTCGCGGGGTCGGGTGCGCCGTCGATCGGGTCGCCGGTGCCGGGGGCGGCGTTGTTCGTCCTCGATGGGTGGTTGCGTCGGGTGCCCGCCGGTGTGGTGGGTGAGTTGTATGTCGCCGGCGATGGGATCGCGGTGGGTTATCTGCGCCGGCCCGGGTTGTCCGCGTCGCGGTTTGTGGCGTGTCCGTTCGGTGGCGTTGGCGTGCGGATGTATCGGACCGGGGATTTGGTGCGGTGGCGCGCCGACGGGCAGTTGGATTATCTGGGTCGTGCCGATGAGCAGGTCAAGATCCGCGGGTATCGCATCGAATTGGGCGAGATCCAGACGGCGTTGATGGGTGTGGACGGTGTGGACCAGGCGGCGGTGATCGCACGCGAGGACCGCCCCGGCGACAAGCGCCTGGTCGGCTATGTCACCGGCGCCACGGACCCCACCCGGATACGAACCGTGCTGGCCCAGCGGCTGCCGGCCTTCATGGTGCCGGCCGCGGTGGTGGTGGTCGACGCGCTGCCGCGGACGGCCAACGGCAAGCTTGACGCTCGGGCGTTGCCGGCGCCGGACTATGCCGATCAGGAGCGTTATCGGGCGCCGGGTGATGCGGTCGAGGAGATCCTGGCCGGCATTTATGCGGAGGTGCTGGGGCTGGAGCGGGTCGGGGTTGATGATTCGTTCTTCGAGCTCGGTGGCGACAGCATTTCGTCGATGCAGGTGGTGGCGCGGGCGCGGGCGGCGGGGCTGGTGTGCAAGCCGCGTGACATTTTCGTCGAGCAGACGGTGGCCCGGTTGGCGCGCGTCGCTGGGGTGGCCCAGGCCGAGGGTTTGGTTGATGAGGGCGTCGGTGCGGTGGTGGCTACGCCGATCATGCGTTGGCTGGCCGAGGTCGCTGGTCCGGTTGATCAGTTCAATCAGACGGTGGTGGTGCAGGCTCCGGCAGGGGCGACCGAGGCGGACGTGGTGGTGGTGGTGCAGGCGCTGCTGGATCGGCACGCCGTGCTGCGGTTGCGCGTCGAAGACGATGGTGCCCGGGCCTGGTCGATGCGGGTGCCCGAGGCCGGTTCGGTGGACGCCGCTTCGTGCCTGCAACGGGTGGAGGTGCTCTCCGAGGAGGTGCTCGTCGCGGCCCGGGCGCGGCTGAACCCCGCCGCCGGTGTCATGTTGAGCGCGCTGTGGGTGGGCTCCAGCAGCCAGCTGGTGTTGATCGTTCACCACCTGGCCGTCGACGGGGTTTCGTGGCGGATTTTGCTCGAGGACCTCAACATCGCCTGGGCGCAGCATCGCGGCGGACAACCGATAGACCTGCCGGTGACCGGCACGTCGTTCGCCCGCTGGGCGGCGCTGCTGGCCGAACAAGCCCACAGCCCAGCAGTGGTGGACCAGGCCGATGCCTGGCGACGTGTGGCGGCGGCCCCGGCCGTGTTGCCGGCCGTTCAGCCGGCGGTGGATACCTTTGCCACGGCGGGGCACCTGTCCATGTCGTTGGATGCCCAGACCACCCGAATGCTGCTCGGCGAAGTGCCGTCGGCGTTTCACGCGGGGGCGCAGGACGTTTTGTTGATCGCCTTCGCGTTGGCGGTGGCAGAGTTCGCGGGTACCGGTGCGGCGCCGATCGGTATCGATGTCGAGGGCCACGGGCGCAATGAGGACCTGGCGCCGGACGTGGACTTGTCGCGCACGGTGGGCTGGTTCACCGCCAAATATCCGGTGTCGTTGACCGTCGGTGAGCTGCGCTGGGCTCAGGTGACTGCCGGCGAGGCGGTGTTGGGTGCCGTGCTCAAGGAAGCCAAAGAGCAGCTTCGCGGGCTCCCGGATTCCCTGACCTACGGTTTGCTGCGCTACCTGAATCGCGACGCGGACCTGGCCGGACCCGACCCGGTGATCGGCTTCAACTATCTCGGGCGCCTGGGCGCGTCGGGCGGCGACGCCGCGGCGAGCGGCGACATGTGGTGGCCCAGCCGGGAAGGCTCGTCGAGGACGGGCGCCGTCGCGGCCATCCCGATGCCGCTGCTGCACACCGTGGAGCTCAACGCCGGCACGGTCGACACCGACACGGGACCGCAACTGCACGCCGATTGGATGTGGGCGCCTTCGGCGCTCGATCAGGCCCAGGTCAACCGGCTGAGCCAGCTGTGGTGCGACGCCCTGGCCGGTATCTGCGCGCACGTGCAGCGCGGTGGCGGCGGGTTGACGCCGTCGGACATCGCCCCCGCTCGGCTGAGCCAACCGCAAATCGACCAGCTTCAGCGGGAGCATCAGATCGCCGACGTGCTGCCTCTGACCCCGGTGCAGCAGGGGTTGCTGTTCCACGCCAGCACCGTCCGGGGGAGCGACGACGACCTGTATGCGGTACAGCTGAATATCGCCGTCACCGGTGCGCTTGACTCCGGCCGTCTACGCGATGCGGTACACACCGTGGTCAATCGGCATCCGCATCTGGCGGCCCGATTCTGCCCGCAATTCGATGAGCCGGTGCAGATCATCCCCGCCGATCCGGTGGTGCCCTGGCGGTACGCAGACCTCGCCGGCGATGGTCTCGACGCCGACGTGGATGAGCTGGTCGACCAGCTATGCGCGGCCGAGCGCGCCGCGGTGGGCGACCTGGCCGATCCGCCGGCATTCCGGGCGGCGTTGCTCCGCATCGGGGCAGACCGGCACCGCTTTGTGCTGACCAATCACCACATCGTGGTCGACGGCTGGTCATTGCCGATCCTCTTGGCGGAGATATTCGCCAGCTATTACGGTCAGCCGCTGGCCCCGGCGGGGTCGTATCGCCGGTTCGTGACCTGGCTGGCCGAGCGAGATCTGGATGCCGCCCACGCCGCGTGGCGCCAGGTGCTGGACGGCTTCGACAGCCCCGCTCTGGTCAGCTCGGGACACAGGTTGGCGCTCGGCACCCGTGCCGTCGAATCGTTCCTGCTGCCCGCCGAGACCATGCGGGCCATGAGCGAGCTGGCCCGCTCCTGCCAGACCACCGCAAACACGGTGCTGCAAGGCGCCTTCGCCCAGCTGCTGTGCTGGCTGACCGGCCAGCACGACGTGGCATTCGGTACCACCGTGTCGGGCAGGCCGGCCGATGTCGCCGGGGCGGAGTCGATGGTCGGGCTGATGATCAACACGGTGCCGGTCCGGGCGCGTCTGACACCCACCACCACCGCCACCGAGCTGCTGGAGCAACTGCAGAACACCAACAACCACACGCTCGAGCACCAGCACCTCGCGCTCAGCGAGATCCACCGCATCACCGGGCACGAGCAGCTGTTCGACACCCTGTTCGTGTACGAGAACTACCCGATGGACGCCGCCGCCCTGGCGGGCGATGACGAGCTGGTGGTCACCGAGTTCACCAGCCACGAGTCCACTCACTACCCGCTCTCCATCGTGGCCTTGCCGGGCAGTGAACTGCGCCTTCGAGTCGAATTCGACACCGCCGTGTTCGACGGCGCCGCCATCGGCGCGCTGGTCGAGCGGTTGCAGCAGGTGCTGGCGGTCATGGCCGCCGACCCGGCGCGGCCGCTGTCTTCCATCGATCTGCTGGACGAGCGTGAGTATGCCCGCCTGCAGCAGTTCGGCAACCGGGCGGTGCTGGCGCAACCTGCTCCCGCGGCGACGTCGGTTCCGGAGTTGTTCGGGGCGCAGGTGCTGCGGGCCCCGGAGGCGGTGGCGCTGGTGTGTGGCGACCGCTCCTGGAGTTACCGCGAGCTGGATGAGGCCGCCAATCGGCTGGCGCATTTGTTGGCCGGAAATGGGGTTGGCCCGGGCGCGTGTGTGGCGCTGTTGCTCCCGCGGTCGGCCGAGGCGATCGTGGCGATCTTGGCGGTGCTCAAGACCGGGGCCGCCTACCTGCCCATTGATCCCGCCGTGCCGGCGGCGCGGTTGGAGTTCATGCTCGGCGATGCTCGGCCGGTCGCCGCGGTGACCACCGCGCAGTTGCATGCGCGGCTGGACGGGTTCGGCGGACTGGCGGTCATCGATATCGATGATCCGGCGGCGGCGACCCAACCGAGCACAGGGTTGGCGGCGCCGGCCGCTGACGACGTGGCGCACATCATCTACACGTCGGGCACGACGGGCACACCCAAGGGAGTGGCGGTCACCCAGCAGAACGTGACTCAACTGTTCGCCGGTCTGGACATCGGTGTGGAGTTGGGGCCGGACCAGGTGTGGACGCAGTTCCATTCCTATGCGTTCGACTTCTCGGTGTGGGAGATCTGGGGCGCCCTGCTGCACGGGGGGCGGCTGGTGGTGGTGCCCGACTCGGTGGCGCGCGCGCCGGAAGACTTCCACGCCCTGCTGGTGGCGCAGCGGGTCACCGTCTTGACCCAGACCCCGTCCGCGGTGGGGGTGCTTTCGCCGGAGGGACTGGAGTCGACGGCCTTGGTGATCGGGGCCGAGCCCTGCCCGCCGGAGTTGGTCGACCGGTGGGCGCCGGGGCGGGTGATGGTCAATGTCTACGGCCCCACGGAGACCACGATGTGGGCCGCGAAGAGTGTGCCGTTGGTGGCGGGGGCTGGGGCACCGCCCATCGGGTCGCCGGTACCTGGGGCGGCGTTTGCGGTGCTGGACGGGTGGTTGCGTCCGGTGCCGGTGGGGGTGGTCGGCGAGTTGTATGTGGCCGGCCGCGGAGTCGGCGTGGGGTACTGGCGTCGGGCCGGGTTGAGCGCGTCGCGGTTCGTGGCGTGCCCGTTCGGAGCGCCGGGCGCACGGATGTACCGCACCGGCGATTTGGTGCGCTGGCGTGCCGACGGACAGCTGGACTACCTGGGTCGTGCCGACGAGCAGGTCAAGATCCGCGGGTACCGCATCGAACTTGGCGAAATCCAAACGGCGCTCACGAGTTTGGATGGAGTGACGCAGGCGGCGGTGATCGCCCATGAGGACCGCCCGGGGGAGAAGCGTCTGGTGGGATATGTCACCGGCACCGTCGACCCGGGCGAGGCGCGCGCCGCGCTGACCGAACGGCTCCCGGGCTACATGGTGCCCGCGGCGGTGGTGGCGCTCGAGGCGCTGCCGTTGACACCCAACGGCAAGCTCGACACTCGCGCCCTGCCGGCTCCGGAGTACCAGGACACGGATCGATATCGCGCCCCGGCCAACCCGACCGAAGAAATCCTTGCCGGTGCTTACGCCGAAGTGCTCGGTATTGAACGCGTCGGGGTCGACGACTCCTTCTTCGACCTGGGTGGGGATTCGCTGTCGGCCATGCGCCTGATCGCGGCGATCAACACCAGCCTCGAGGCGAATCTCCCGGTGCGGGCCTTGTTCGAGGCGCCCACGGTGGCCCAGTTGGCCCCTCGCATCGGGACCGAAAGCGGCGGCCTGCGGCCCCTGGTGCCCGGTGAGCGGCCCCCGGTGGTGCCGTTGTCGTTTGCGCAGAACCGGTTGTGGTTCCTGGACCAATTGCAGGGCCCGTCACCGGTTTACAACATGGCGATGGCCTTGCGGCTGCGCGGACGGCTGGATGCCGAGGCGTTTGGTGCGGCGCTGTCCGATGTGGTTGCCCGCCACGAAAGCCTGCGCACACTGTTCTCGGCGCCCGACGGGATACCGCAGCAGGTCGTGGCATCCGCCGAGCAAGCGGACATCGGCTGGCAGGTCGTCGAGGCCGGCGCATGGTCGCAGGAGCAGTTGGGCGTGGCGATCGGCGCCGTGGCGCAGTACACCTTCGATCTGGCCTCCGAAATCCCATTGCGCGCAAGGCTTTTCGCCGTCAGCGACGATGAGCACGTGCTGGTCGCGGTGGTGCACCACATCGCCGCCGACGGCTGGTCGTTGCGGCCGCTGGTACGTGATCTGGGCGTGGCCTATGCCAGCCGGCGCGCGGGGCGGGCCCCCGACTGGCCCGCCTTGCCGGTGCAATATGTCGACTACACACTGTGGCAGCGCGAAATCCTCGGCGATCTGGAAGACAGCCACAGCCGCATCGCCGCCCAGCTGGCCTATTGGGAGGATGCGCTGGCCGGGATGCCGGAGCGCTTGCAGCTGCCTACCGATCGGCCGTATCCGCAGGTTGCCGATCAGCGGGGCGCCCGGGTGGCGGTGGAGTGGCCGGCCGAGTTGCAGCGGCAGGTCACCCGCGTGGCGAGGGAACACAACGCCACGAGTTTCATGGTCGTTCAGGCCGCCCTTGCCGCGTTGCTTTCCCAAATCAGCGCCAGCCCCGATGTGGCGGTCGGTTTCCCGATCGCTGGACGCCGCGACGCCGCGCTCGACGAACTGGTGGGCTTCTTCGTCAACACGTTGGTGCTGCGTGTCGACGTGGCCGGTGATCCCAGCTTCGCCGAGCTGCTCGGGCAGGTGCGACGGCGCAGCCTCGCCGCATACGAGCACCAGGACGTGCCCTTCGAGGTGTTGGTGGACCGGCTCAACCCGACCCGAAGCCTCGCCCATCACCCGCTGGTCCAGGTCATGCTGGCTTGGCAGAACCTGCCCGGATCCGGCAGTGCCGCCGACGATTTGGCCTTCGGTGATCTGCAGGTGACGCCGTTGCCGGTGGACACCCGGGCCGCCCGCATGGATCTGACCTTCTCGTTGGCCGAGCGCTTCGGCGAGGACGGGGCGCCCGCCGGGATCGACGGCGCGGTGGAATACCGCACCGACGTGTTCGACGCGGACAGCATCCACACCCTGATCGTGCGGTTCCGCCGCGTGTTGATGGCCGTGACCGCCGACCCGGCGCGGCGGCTGTCGGCGGCCGAGTTGCTCGACGACGCGGAGCACGCGCGGCTCGACGACATGGGCAACCGGGCGGTGCTGACCCGGCGGGTGGCTGCGCCGGTGTCGATTCCGGCGTTGTTCGGCGCGCAGGTGGCCCGCACCCCGGAGGCTGTGGCGCTCAGCTGCGGTCAGCGGTCGTGGACCTACCGGGAACTCGACGAAGCCGCTAACCGGTTGGCGCACCTGCTGGCCGGCAACGGTGTCGGCCCGGGTCGGTGTGTGGCGCTGCTGTTCTCCCGGTCGGCCGAGGCGATCGTGGCCATCTTGGCGGTGCTCAAAACCGGGGCGGCGTATCTGCCGATCGATCCCACGCTGCCGACGGCGCGCATCGCGTTCATGCTCGGCGACGCCGCGCCGGCGGCCGCGATCACCACCGACGAGCACGCGGGACAGCTACAAGGCCATGGCGTGCTGGTCATCGATGTGAGCGACCCGACCATCGAGGGCCGACCCAGCACGGCGCTGCCCGCGCCGGAGGCCGACGAGATCGCGTACCTCATCTTTACGTCCGGGACCACCGGCGTGCCCAAGGGAGTCGCGGTCACCCACCGCAACGTCGCCCAGCTGATGGAGCCGTTGGATGCCGGCCTGCCGTCCGGGGCGGTATGGGCGCAGTGGCACTCCTACGTGTTCGACGTCTCGGTCTCGGAGATCTTCGGCGCGTTGTTGCATGGTGGGCGCCTGGTGGTGGTGCCCGAGACGGTGGCCCGCTCACCGGAGGACCTCCATGACATGCTGCGGGCCGAGCACGTCGACGTGCTGAGTCAGACCCCGTCCGCGGTGGCGATGTTGTCGCCGCAGGGGCTGGACTCGATGGCGTTGGTCGTCGCCGGTGAAGCGTGTTCCGCCGAGGTCGTGGATCGGTGGGCGCCCGGCCGGGTGATGATCAACGCCTACGGTCCCACCGAAGCCACCGTGTATGCGGCGATCAGCGCTCCGTTGGTCGCGGGGTCGGGTGCGCCGTCGATCGGGTCGCCGGTGCCGGGGGCGGCGTTGTTCGTCCTCGATGGGTGGTTGCGTCGGGTGCCCGCCGGTGTGGTGGGTGAGTTGTATGTCGCCGGCGATGGCGTCGCGGTGGGTTATCTGCGCCGGCCCGGGTTGTCCGCGTCGCGGTTTGTGGCGTGTCCGTTCGGTGGTGTTGGCGTGCGGATGTATCGGACCGGGGATCTGGTGCGGTGGCGCGCCGACGGGCAGTTGGATTATCTGGGTCGTGCCGATGAGCAGGTCAAGATCCGCGGGTATCGCATCGAATTGGGCGAGATCCAGACGGCGTTGATGGGTGTGGACGGTGTGGACCAGGCGGCGGTGATCGCGCGCGAGGACCGCCCCGGCGACAAGCGCCTGGTCGGCTATGTCACCGGGACGGTCGACCCGGCCAGCGCGCGCGCCGCGGTGGCAGACCGGCTACCGGGCTACATGGTCCCGGCCGCGGTGGTGGTGATCGACGCGCTGCCATTGACCGTCAACGGCAAGCTCGATGCTCGGGCGTTGCCAGCGCCGGATTATGCCGATCAGGAGCATTATCGGGCGCCGGGTGGCGCGGTCGAGGAGGTCCTGGCCGGCATTTATGCGGAGGTGCTGGGGCTGGCGCGGGTCGGGGTTGATGATTCGTTCTTCGAGCTCGGTGGCGACAGCATCTTGTCGATGCAGGTGGTGGCGCGGGCGCGGGCGGCGGGGCTGGTGTGCAAGCCGCGTGACATTTTCGTCGAGCAGACGGTGGCCCGGTTGGCGCGCGTCGCCGGGGTGGCCCAGGCCGAGGGCTTGGTTGATGAGGGCGTCGGGCCGGTGGTGGCTACGCCGATCATGCGTTGGCTGGCCGAGGTCGCTGGTCCGGTTGATCAGTTCAATCAGACGGTGGTGGTGCAGGCTCCGGCAGGGGCGACCGAGGCGGACGTGGTGGTGTTGGTGCAGGCGCTGCTGGATCGGCACGCCGTGCTGCGGTTGCGCGTCGAAGACGATGGTGCCCGGGCCTGGTCGATGCGGGTGCCCGAGGCCGGTTCGGTGGACGCCGCTTCGTGCCTGCAACGGGTGGAGGTGCTCTCCGACGAGGCGCTCGTCGCGGCCCGCGCGCGGCTGAACCCCGTCGCCGGACTGATGCTCAGCGCATTGTGGGCCGCCTCGACGGGCCAGCTGGTGTTGATGATTCACCACCTGGCAATCGATGGCGTGTCGTGGCGAATCGTGTTGGAGGACCTCAACATCGCCTGGGCACAGCATCGCGGCGGACAACCGATAGCGCTACCGGTGACCGGCACGTCGTTCGCCCGCTGGGCGCAGCTACTCGACGAGCACGCCCACACCGCGAAAGTCGTTGACACGGCGCAGATGTGGCAGCGTGTCGCGGCGACCCCTGCGGCGCTGCCGGCGGTGCAGCCCGACGATACCTATGAGACCGCCGGGCGCTTGTCGATGTCGCTGGACGACGCCGAGACGACCCGGATGCTCCTCGGCGAGGTGCCCGCCGCGTTCCACGCCGGCATACACGAGATCTTGTTGATCGCGTTCGCGTTGGCGACGGCGGAATTTTTGGGCGCCGGCGGCGGCCCGATCGCGATCGACGTCGAAGGCCACGGGCGCCACGAGGAGCTGGCCTCCGGTGTGGACCTGTCGCGCACGGTGGGCTGGTTCACCACCAAATACCCCGTGGCATTGACCGTCGGCAGCCTGTCCTGGACGCAGGTGATCGCGGGCGACGCGGAGCTCGGGGCGGTGATCAAGGACGCCAAGGAGCAGCTTCGTGCCCTCCCCGACGGGCTCACCTATGGTTTGCTGCGCTACCTGAACGCTCAGGTCGACCTCGAGGGCTCCGACCCGTCCATCGGTTTCAACTATTTCGGGCGCATGGGCGGGTCGGCGGACCTATCGGGTGACGGCTGGGGGATCAGCCCGGACGGCTTGTGGGTTACCGAAGCGGCCACGGCTATACCGATGCCGCTGATGCACACCGTGGACCTCAATGCGGGCACCATCGACACCGAGGCCGGGCTGCGCCTGCAAGCCAATTGGACATGGGCGCCGTCGGCGCTGGACGAAGGGCAGATCGCCCGGTTGAGCCGGTTGTGGTTCGACGCCCTGGCCGGCATCTGCGCGCACGTGCGGCGCGGTGGGGGTGGACTGACCCCCTCAGATATCGCGCCCGCCCGGTTGAGCCAGCAGCAGATCGACGACCTGCAACGGCGACACGCGGTCGCCGACATCCTGCCGTTGACCCCGCTGCAGCAGGGGCTGCTCTTCCACGCCCGCACCGCGCCCGGCAGCGCGGACGACCTGTACGCCGTGCAGCTGAACATCGCGGTGACCGGCGCACTTGACCCGTACCGGCTGCGCGATGCGGTGCACACGGTGGTCAAGCGGCACCCGCATCTCGTAGCCCGGTTCTGTCCGCAATTCGACGTGCAGATCATTCCGGCTGATCCCGGGCCGCCCTGGCGCTATATCTACCTCACCGGGTCGGGGGAGGGCGAGATCGACCGGCAGATCGAGCAAGTCTGTGCTGCCGAACGCGCCGCGGTCTGCGAGCTCGACGGCGAGCCGGCCTTCCGCGTCGCGTTGGTGCGCATCAGCGCCAACCGGCACCGCTTTGTGCTGACCAATCACCACATCGTGGTCGACGGCTGGTCGTTGCCGATCCTGATGGGCGAGATCTTCGCCAGCTATCACGGCCAGCCGCTGGGCGCCGCCGGCTCGTTCCGCCGGTTTGTGACCTGGCTGGCCGAGCGTGATCTGGATGCCGCCCACGCGGCCTGGCGCGAGGCGCTGGACGGCTTTGACACCCCCGCTCTGGTCAGCTCGGGGCACCGGTTGTCGGGCACCCGGGGCGCGGCATCCTTCGGGCTGCCCGCCGAGATCACGGGGGCCGTCGGCGACTTGGCCCGGTCATGTCAGACCACCGTCAATACGGTGCTGCAGGCCGCCTATGCCCAGCTGCTGTGCTGGCTGACCGGCCAGCAGGACGTCGCATTCGGTACCACCGTTTCGGGTAGGCCGGGCGACCTCGTCGGCGCCGAGTCGATGGTGGGCCTGCTGATCAACACGGTGCCGGTGCGGGCGCGTCTGACACCCGCCACCACCGCGATCGAGCTGCTGGAGCAACTGCGGGACACCAACAACCACACGCTCGAGCACCAGCACCTCGCGCTCAGCGATATCCACCGCATCACCGGTCACGAGCAGCTGTTCGACACGCTGTTCGCCTATGAGAACTACCCCGTGGACGCCGCCGCACTGGCCGCCAACGAGGAACTGGCGATCGGCGATATCGCTCGGCACGAATCCACCCACTACCCGTTGACGGTACAAGTCCTGCCCGGGAGCGAACTCGGCCTTCGCGTCGAATTCGACACCGGCGTATTCGATCACTCCGATATCGAAACGCTGATCGACCGGTTGCAGTGGGTGCTGGTGGCGATGGCCTCCGAACCCCACCGGCGGCTCTCGGCGATCGATTTGCTGGGTAGCGACGGCAATGCCCGCCTGAAGGAACTGGGTAACCAGGCGGCGTCGACCCGGTCCGCGCCCGAGCCGGTCTCGATTCCGGCGCTGTTCGCCGCGCAGGTGGCGCGTTCACCGGAGTCCGTGGCGCTGGTGTGCGGTGAGCGCACGTGGACCTACCGCGAGCTGGATCAGTCCGCCAATCGACTCGCGCAGCTGCTGGTCGCGCGGGGCGCGGGCCCGGGCGAGTGCGTCGCGGTGTTGTTCCGGAGGTCGGCTGAGGCGATCGTGGCGATCTTGGGCGTGCTCAAGAGCGGGGCCGCCTACCTGCCGATCGACCCGGCGTTGCCGGTGGCGCGGATCGGGTTCATGGTGGCCGACGCCGCGCCGATCGCCGCGGTCACCACCGCGGGGCTGGCCGACCGATTCGGCGGGTATGACGTGCTGGTCATCGACGTCGATGACCCCGTTGTCGACAGCCAGCCCAGCGCCGCACCGCCGGTGCCGGCCCCCGACGACATCGCGCACATCATCTACACCTCGGGCACGACGGGTGCGCCCAAGGGAGTGGCGATCACCCACCAGAACGTGGCCCAACTGCTCGACTCGCTCGGCGCGGGCCTGCCTTCCGGACAGGTGTGGACGCAATGTCACTCCTACGCGTTCGACTTCTCGGTCTGGGAGATCTGGGGCGCTCTCCTGCACGGAGAACGCCTGGTGGTGGTGCCCGAAGAGGTCGCGGCCTCCCCTGACGACTTCCAGGCCTTGATGGTGGCGCAGCGGGTGAACGTGCTGACCCAGACGCCGTCGGCGGTGGTGGCGCTCTCGCCCGAGGCCTTGGCGTCGACAGCGTTGCTGGTTGGTGGTGAGCCCAGCCCGGCCGAGCTGGTTGACCGGTGGGCGCCGGGCCGGGTGATGGTCAACGCCTATGGTCCGACAGAGACCACCGTGTACGCGGCCATGACTGCGCCACTGGTGGCCGGATCGGGGACACCGCCCATCGGGTCGCCCGTCTCGGGTGCGGCGTTGTTTGTGCTGGACGGGTGGTTGCGGTCGGTACCGGCCGGGGTGGTCGGCGAGTTGTATGTGGCCGGTTGGGGCGTGGCGTGCGGTTATGTGAGCAGGGCAGGCTTGACCTCCTCGCGCTTCGTGGCCTGCCCATTCGGAGCGCCGGGCACCCGGATGTATCGCACCGGGGATTTGGTGCGGTGGCGTGCCGACGGGCAGCTGCAGTATGTGGGCCGGGCCGATGAGCAGGTCAAGATCCGCGGTTACCGCATCGAACTGACTGAGATCCAGGAGGCGTTGTCCGCGCTTGACGGAGTGGCGCAGGCGGTGGTGGTCGCCCGTGCGGACCGCCCGGGTGAGAAGCGTCTGGTGGGGTATGTCACCGGCACAATCGATCTGGCGGCGGCGCGCGCCGCGCTGACCGAACGGCTCCCCGGCTACATGGTCCCGACGCTGGTGACGCTCGACGCGCTGCCGTTGACGCCCAACGGCAAGGTCGACGTCCGCAGCCTGCCGGCGCCCGGACACACCGCGGGCCAGTATCGCGCCCCGAGCACCCCCATCGAGGAGACCCTGGCCGGGATTTTCGCCGACGTCCTCGGCATCGACCGAGTCGGAGTCGACGAATCGTTCTTCGATCTCGGTGGCGACAGCATTTCGGCGATGCGCGTGATCGCCGCGGTCAACGACGGCCTGGATGTTGATCTTGCGGTACCCGCGCTGTTTGAAGCGCCCACGGTGCAAGCTTTGAGTCACCGGTTGCAGACCCACCCGGCTTCCACTCACGAAGTGGTTCCCCTTCAGTATCTGAAGGGCGGTAGCGGCACCCCGCTGTTCTGCGTCCATCCGGCAGGGGGGGTGAGTTGGCCGTACCAGGCGCTCGGCAATCACGTGGACTGCCCGATAATCGGAATTCAGCAGATTCGGCGGCCCGAAGAGCCTCAACCTCAATCGATTTCGGATATGGCCAAAACCTATGCCGACCGGATCCAAAGCATTCATCCCGACGGGCCTTACCACCTCCTCGGCTGGTCTTACGGGGGTGTGATCGCTCATCAGCTCGCGGTCGAGCTTCGACAACGCGGAAGCGTCGCAAACCTGTTCCTTCTGGACGCTCAGCCGATCATCGACAGCAGCATGGCCCTGCGCGACTACGCTCTGGACGAAGCTCAGATCGTGAAAGAAATCCTGGAGTTCTACGGCGTAACCACGCCCGAACCGAATGAGTCGTTGACGTACGAGCAGATCGAAGATCTCATTCGCCAACAAGAAGCCATTGAGCTCTCCCGGCACAAAGATCTGCTGAATCTGCTCGTTCAGAACCTGAACACCAATCTCGCGTTCTATCGGGCTCACGAACCCGGCATTCTGGACGGCGATATGACGGTCTTTTCCGCTATGCGAGACGACAGCGATCGCGGTAACCATCTTCGGCAGAGTTGGCGGCCCTACGCTACGGGCGACATCGCCGTGTACGAAGTCGACTGCACGCACAATGAGATGCTGATCACCGAATCGACCGGTATGTACGGTAAGCAACTCCAGCGCCTGCTCGACCTGGATCTCTCGCGGCGCGATGGCAAGCTCTAGCGTTGCGGCAGCGGTGATTTCGACTTCGATATCTGCGTCGGCGCCCATAGCGCGTTCGACCGTCGAATTCAGAGGATGTTGAAGCCCTCGGCCAACTGCGAGATCCCGACCACCGTGAACACAGTCACCAGGATCTGCCGGTGGTAGGCGCGCACCCAGTCATGCAGCTGTCGCAGGAGGGCCTCGGTGCGGGCCGGCGCGGCCACATAACCCACCAGGATCATCTCGACTACGGAATACATCAACAGGAAGAAGGCGATGGAGGCGCTGACCTGTGCCGCGATCGGGGCCCTCGAGGCCACGATGATCGCGAGGATGAAGAAAACGCCATCGACCGGCACCGAGGCCAACCCGATCACCCACGCGATCCACAGCGATCCTGCCTCCCACGCGCAGTGGCCGCGGTGGAGCAGGCGCCGCAGCGGCGAACGGTCGTCGGCAGAAACATCCCGCGCGCGGCTGAGGAATCGTGGAACGGCGATCGGCGTATCCGGGGCCGGCCCGAGCGCCGAGTCCCCACGGCTCATTGCTCGCGCCTCGGCGCGCTGGCGCGTCGAAAACCGCACGGCCAGCACCGCGGCGATCGTCAAACCCAGCACACCTAGGCCGATTTGAATTCGCGGGAGGGCGGAGCTGGCCGCCGGGGTCGCCGAAGCGTGCCCAAACGAGCCGAACAGCGACGTGAAGTTGAGCAGGACCAGCGGCACAACCAGTTCGGGTATGCATACGGTGAGCCCGCCGATCCAGTAGGCGAGCAAATTCGGCGCGGGCCGCGGGCGGGAGATCATCAGAAGGGCCAGGCCCAGGCGCACCGGATTGAGCGCAGCCAGAACACCCAAACTCAGGACCGACCCCCACATCGCCACGACTGTACCCAATCCTGCAGAGGTCAAACACCGAGTCGGTGTCGCGTCGCGAACCCCGTTCGCGTGCAACGTGTTCGAGCGGCTGACAAACGAGCCGGCGCCGGTCGAAAGGGCTTGGCGGGCATCGCCGGGGCGGGCCCAGCGGTCGTGGCGAACCGTTCCGGTTGAAACCTGTTGCGCCACGGCGGTTTATGTTCGCCCGACGGCGCCGCCTGAGGTTCACCGGCGAAAACCGCAAGGCGGGGTGCCCGCAGCGATCAGCTCGCGACCTGGTGACGGCCAGGAATCACCGATTACCCGTTGGCCGGCAACCGGCGAGCCGACGCATGTCACAGCGGCCGTCTGGGCGATTCCATTCGGGCAACGGTAGGGTCGAAGGCGTGTGCGGAGTCACCGGGGAGGTACGGCTCGACGGGCAAGCGCCCGACGTAGCGGCGGTCTCAGCGATGGCCGCCGTGCTGACGCCACGGGGCCCGGATACAGGCGGCGCCTGGTCGCAGGGCCGGGTGGCGCTCGGCCACCGTCGCCTCAAAATCATCGACCTGACCGAAGCCGGCGCCCAGCCGATGGTCGACTCGGAGCTGGGGCTGTCCCTGGCCTGGAACGGCTGCATCTACAACTACAAGGAGTTGCGGCAAGAACTCAGCGGGTACGGCTACCGCTTCTTCTCGCACAGCGACACCGAAGTTCTGATCAAGGCCTACCACCGGTGGGGCGACGATTTCGTGAGCCACCTGTTCGGCATGTTCGCCTTCGCCATCGTCGAACGCGACAGCGGGCGGGTGCTGCTGGGCCGTGACCGGCTCGGCATCAAGCCGCTGTACCTGACCGAGGACGGCCATCGGGTCCGGTTCGCGTCCACGCTGCCCGCCCTGTTGGCCGGCGGCGGCGTGGACACCCGCATCGATCCGGTCGCCCTGCACCACTACATGAGCTTCCACTCGGTGGTGCCCGCGCCGAACACCATCCTGCGCGGCGTCCGCAAGGTGCCGCCGGCATCGCTGGTCGCCATCGAGCCCGACGGCAAGCGCACCGTCACCACCTACTGGGCGCCCGACTTCACCCGCCACGCCGACCGCGCCGGCTGGTCGGAGCGCGACTGGGAAGACGCCGTGCTGTCCACGCTGCGGCTGGCGGTCAAGCGCCGCCTGGTCGCCGACGTGCCGGTCGGTTGCCTGCTGTCCGGCGGCGTGGACTCCAGCCTGATCGTGGGTCTGCTCGCCGAGGCCGGCCAGCACGGGTTGTCGACCTTCTCCATCGGTTTCGAGTCGGCGGGCGGCGTCAAGGGCGACGAGTTCCAGTACTCCGACATCGTGGCCAAGCGCTTCGAGACCGACCACCACCAGATCCGCATCGAGACCGACCGGATGCTGCCCGCGCTCGACGGTGCCATCGGCGCGATGAGCGAGCCGATGGTCAGCCACGACTGCGTCGCCTTCTACCTGCTCAGTCAGGAAGTGGCGCGGCACGTCAAGGTCGTGCAGTCCGGCCAGGGCGCCGACGAGGTGTTCGCCGGCTACCACTGGTACCCGCCGATGGGCGAGCCCGCCGCGGCGACCCTGGACGGTGCCGTCGCGCAATATCGCGGCGCCTTCTTCGACCGCGACACCGCCGGGGTCTCAGCCCTGGTCGGATCGGGCATCGTCGCGCCCGACGACCCGAGCCTGCGATTCGTCACCGAGCATTTCGCCCAGGCCGGCGCCGAGACCGGTATCGACCGCGCGCTGCGGCTCGACACCACGGTGATGCTGATCGATGACCCGGTGAAGCGGGTCGACAACATGACGATGGCGTGGGGGTTGGAAGGCCGGGTGCCGTTCCTCGACCACGATTTGGTCGAGCTGGCAGCGACCTGCCCGCCGGAACTGAAGATCGCCCACGAAGGCAAGGGCGTCCTGAAACAGGCTGCGCGACGGGTGATTCCGTCCGAGGTCATCGATCGCCCCAAGGGCTACTTCCCGGTCCCGGCGCTGACCCACCTCGAAGGGCCCTACCTCGACATGGTCCGCGACGCCCTCTACGCACCCACCGCCAAGGAACGCGGCCTGTTCAACACCGACGCGGTCGACGCGTTACTGGCCAACCCCAACGGCAAGCTGACCCCGCTGCGCGGCAACGAGCTCTGGCAGATCGCCCTGCTCGAGCTGTGGTTGCAGCGCCACGGTGTCACCGGCCCGGTCGCATGACCATGGCCGATCCGTCCGGCGGCCACGACCACACCGAGGCGATCACCCTCGGCCTGCACGACGCGTCGCCACCCGAGCTGGTCGACGCGATGGCCAAGGACGTCGAGCTCGAATTGGGTTGGGGCCGGCTGATTTTCGGGCAGACCTTCGCCAATTCGCAGGAACTGGTCGAAGCGCTGCGCCGCGAGGGTCCCGGGCGCCGCGACATCTGCATCTACGCCCGCGAATCCCACGTCGTGGTCGCCGAGGCGCCCACCGAGCTGTTCATCGACCCCAGCCACACCTACCGGCTGCGCTTCACCCCGACGACGAAAAACCTTGCGCCACCGCCGCTTGGCGTCACGGTCCGCACCCTCAACGACCCGATCGATGCCGACGCCATGAATCGCGTCTACGTGCGCTGCGGCATGGTCCCGGCCGGGGTCGACGTGATCTGGCACAACCATCAACACCTGCCCGCGGTGAAGTACCTGCTGGCGGTGCGCGACGAGGACGGCGCGGTCGTCGGCACCGTTACCGGCGTCGACCACGAGCTGCTGTTCAACGACCCGGAAGAGGGATCGAGCCTGTGGACCCTGGCGGTGGATCCGGCAGCGGGGCTGCCCGGGGTGGGTGGCGCCCTCACCAAGGCGCTGGCCGAACACTTCCGCAGCGAGGGCCGGGCCTACATGGATCTGTCGGTGGCGCACGACAATGCCGCCGCCATCGGCCTGTACGAGAAGCTGGGTTTCCGTCGCGTCCCGGTGCTGGCGATCAAGCGCAAGAACGCGATCAACGAGCCACTGTTCAGTCCGCCGCCCGAGACCATCGACGACCTCAACCCGTACGCCCGCATCATCGCCGACGAGGCGCTGCGCCGCGGGATCTGGGTCGAGGTGCTCGACGCCGAGACCGGCGAGATGCGCCTGACCCACGGCGGCCGCAGCGTGCTCACCCGTGAATCCCTGTCCGAGTACACCTCCGCCGTGGCCATGTGCCGCTGCGACGACAAGCGGCTGACGCGGCGCCTGGTCGCCGAGGCGGGCATCACCGTGCCCCGCGCGCGACTGGCCACGTTCGATGAGAGCGATTTCGCGTTCCTCAAGGAGGTCGGCGAGGTCGTCGTCAAACCGACGCGTGGCGAGCAGGGCAAGGGCATCACGGTCGGGGTCGTCCCGGACAACGGGCCCGACGACCTCAGCTCGGCGCTGGCGCGGGCCCGCCAGCACTACCCGGACGTGCTGATCGAGCAGCGGGTCACCGGCGACGACCTTCGCCTCGTGGTGATCGACGGACGCGTCGTCGCCGCCGCGCTGCGGATGCCCCCGGAGATCATCGGCACGGGCGAGCACAGCGTTCGGGATTTGATCGCCGCCGAGAGTCGGCGGCGCTCTGCGGCCACCGGCGGTGAGTCCCGCATCCCGCTCGACGACCTCACCGAGTCGACGATCGCCGAAGCCGGCTGGCAGCTCGACGACGTGCTGCCGCAGGGGACTCGGCTGCGGGTTCGGCGCACCGCCAACCTGCATCAGGGCGGCACCATCCACGACGTGACCGCGCACGTGAACAGCGAGCTGTGCCGAGTCGCGGTGACGGCGGCCGAAGCGATCGGCATCCCGGTGACCGGCATCGACTTACTGGTGCCCGACGTCACAGGCGCCGAGTACGCCTTCATCGAGGCCAACGAGCGCCCGGGGCTGGCCAACCACGAGCCCCAGCCGACGGCCGCGGCCTTCATCGACTTCCTCTTCCCCGGCCACCCCGGCCAGCCGCAGGCCTGGACTCCCGAGGAGTCCCGCTCCGAGCGTGGCTGACGCCCGCGGCGGCGCAGGTGCGGTACCCGGCCGAGGGCTAACGACGGGCTCGGGTGGGTAAATCCTCTGTCACACCAGAACGGAGACCGCATGAGTGCGAGCGCGCAAACCAAAACCATCTCGACGCAGGTGCCCGCGCGGCTGGACCGGCTGCCGTGGTCGCGGTTTCACTGGCGCGTCGTCGTGGGCCTGGGCGGGGTGTGGGTGCTCGACGGGCTCGAGGTCACCATGGTCGGCAACGTGTCGGCCCGGCTCATGGAACACAACAGCGGCATCGCGCTGAACGCCGCGCAGATCGGCATGGCGGCCGCGATCTACATCGCCGGGGCGTGCTCGGGGGCGCTGTTCTTCGGCCACCTGACCGATCGGTTCGGCCGGCGAAACCTCTTCATCATCACCCTGGCCATCTATCTGGTGGCCACGGTCGCCACCGCGTTCGCCTTCGCCCCGTGGTATTTCTTCCTGACCCGTTTCTTCACCGGCTCCGGCATCGGCGGCGAATACGCCGCCATCAATTCGGCCATCGACGAGCTGATTCCCGCGCGAGTGCGCGGTCGCGTCGACCTGATCATCAACGGAACCTATTGGCTGGGTTCGGCCGCCGGCGCGGGTGGCGCGCTGATCCTGCTGGACACGTCGCACTTCCCGCCCGACATCGGCTGGCGGCTCGCCTTCGGCATCGGCGCCATCCTCGGCATCTTCGTGCTGCTGGTGCGGCGCAACGTCCCGGAGAGCCCCAGGTGGCTGTTCATCCACGGCCGCGACGACGAGGCGGAGCAGATCGTCGGCGACATCGAAGCCGCGGTCGCGCACGAGACGGGCGAACCGCTGCCCGGACCGCAGGGCAAGGCGCTGCGGATCCGGCAGCGCACGGCGATTTCGTTCCGGGAGATCGCCGCCGTGGCGTTCAAGCTGTACCCACGCCGCGCGATCCTCGGACTGGCGCTGTTCATCGGGCAGGCGTTCCTCTACAACGGCGTCACGTTCAACCTCGGCACGCTGCTCAGCCAGTTCTACGACGTGCCGTCGGGCATGGTGCCGGTGTTCTTCGTGCTGTGGGCCCTCAGCAATTTCGCCGGACCGCTGGTGCTCGGGCACCTGTTCGACACCGTCGGCCGCAAGCCGATGATCACGCTGACCTACATCGGCTCCGGCGTGGCGGTGGTGGCGCTGGCGTTGGTCTTTGTCACCCAGGCCGGCGGCGTCTGGGCCTTCATCGGCCTGCTGATCGTCGCGTTCTTCCTGGCGTCGGCGGGTGCCAGCGCGGCGTACCTGACGGTCAGCGAGATCTTCCCGATGGAGACCAGGGCGCTGGCGATCGCGTTCTTCTACGCGATGGGCACGGCGATCGGCGGTATCACCGGCCCATTGCTGTTCGGTCAGCTGATCAACTCGGGCATGCGCAGCGAGGTTGTCTGGTCCTTCCTCATCGGGGCGGTCGTGATGGCCGCGGCCGGCCTGGTCGAACTGTGGCTCGGCATCGCCGCCGAGCAGCGCCCGCTCGAGGAACTCGCATTGCCGCTGACCGTGGAAGACGCTGAACGCCAAGAGGATTCGGAGCCGGCTACCGACTAGGCCGCTTTGCTACCGGCGCGGGATCAGCGGTTGTCGTCATCGCCGGTGGCGCGTTCGGTGAGCCCCTCCCGGGACAGCGCCCGGACGAATCTGTACGCCTGCATCCCGGCCGGGCCGGGATGGTCGAAGATCCATTCATTGATTTTTTCCAGCGCGTTGGCCAGGTCGTCGCGCTTGACCCGCACCAGGTAGGTCTTGCGGTCGTCGTCGGGATCCTCGAGGGAGTCCGCGACAGCGACGGGATTCTTGAACGCGTAGGCGATTCCGTGCACCGAGTCGTGGTTCAGTGCCCAGTGAATTTCACTGGGGCGCAGTCGATTCACCGCCAGATTACGGTAATCGTGGTCGTCGGCTGAACTGCTCACCGGGGCGGTGATCCTCTTCTGATTGCGGGGACGGTCGCGCGCAGCGATCGGGTTTCAAAGCGGGCATTTTCATCATAGGAAGAGGCGTCGCCTGCTGCATGTTGAGCGCGGCCGGGGGTCAGCGGCAATATCTCAGATACAGATAGCCCTCGCAGAACAGCGCGTGCTCGAGGCTCATGGTGCGCGGGGCGGGCAGTTGTGCCGGGCGCAGTCGGTGGCCCACCGGCTGGCTCGCAGCCAGTTTGGGGGCGAGCGTCACGCAGATTTCGGTGACGGCGTCGGCTTCCACCAACTCGTCGAGCAGCGTCGGTCCGCCTTCGCACAGGATGCGATGCATTCCCTGCTCGCGCAGTATCGCGACCGCTCGCGAGACGTCGACCGACTCCTCTCCGGCGACCACGATGTGGCGCCGGTCTTCGTCGAGGTCTTGTCGTGCGGCGGTGCTCGCGCAGGTCACCAGGATCGGCGGCTGGTCCGGGTTGCTGAACAGCCGGGCCGGAAGTTCACCGCTGCGGCTCACCACCGCGATCGGGGGCGGTTCGGTTCGTCCTTCGTGGTGCCGCGTGGCGCGCGCCGCGTCGCTGAGGGTCACCGGGCCGTAGTTTTCGGCGCGGGCGGTGCCTGCGCCGACCAGCACGACGTCGGCCAGGCCGCGCAGGATTCTCAATAGCCGTTGATCGGTGGGACACGACAGCGGACCCGCGCGACCACCGAACGCGGCGGCGCCGTCGGCGCTGAAGATCATGTTGGCCCGCACACCGTCCGGGGGATCGGCGTAGAAGGGCGCGAGTTCAATGATGCTGGGAACGGCGCTGATCCGGGGCGACTCGCTCACGCGCTAGGCCTCGTGGCCGGGTTCCAGCTCGTGCACGTCGCCGAAGGACACCCAGGTCTCGAGTTCCTGGGGTGGGCTGCCGGCCACCGGTGCGAGCAGGTGCCCGACATGGTCACCCAGCGAGAATCGTTCGACGATCTCGCCGACGAACCACGCGGCGGCGTCGTCGAGGATGGGCATCTCTTCGGGACCGCGATGCCAGGAACACCGGTCGAACTTGTCGACCTTGTCGCTGGTCTGGCCGCCGAAGAGCTCCACCACGTCCAGGTTCTCGTGGCCGAAAACGTGCACCGCCAGGTGGGAGGCGGCACGGGCGACGCGGAAGGTGTGGTTGCGCCGGGACAGCCCAACCAGGAATCGGGGCGGGTGAATGCTGGTCTGGCTGGCGAAGCCCACCAGGCAACCGGCCGGGGTGTCGTGGGCCTGCGTGGTGACGACGAACATCGGATAGTTCAGCAGCGCCACCAACTTGTCGAACGCTTCGGTCGCGGGGTCGGACATCAGCTCAGTCTTCCCCGTGCGGACCCCCGAGGAATCGTGTGGGTGATGAAGCGGCGAATCAGATAGGCGGCGACGCCGATGCCCAGAACCGCCACACCGGAAATTACGGACGGCAGCGGCATCGCGAAAGCCAGCACCGTGCAGCCGAGCAACCCGATCACCGGAATGACGCGGTGCGGGCGGCCCTCATCGGGCCCGAGCGTGAACGCGGAGGCGTTGGCGACGGCGTAGTAGATCAGCACGGCGAACGACGAAAATCCGATGGCGTCGCGAAGGTCGGTGGTAGCGGCCAGGATCGCGACCACGACGCCGATCAGCAATTCCGCGCGGTGGGGCACCCGGAACCGTGGGTGCACGGCGGCCAGCGCGTGGGGGAGGTGGCGGTCCCGGGCCATGGCCAGCGTGGTGCGCGAGACGCCCAGAATCAGCGCGAGCAGGGAGCCCACCGCCGCGACCACCGCGCCTACCTGGACGAGGGGGACCAGCCAGGCCGCGCCCGCGGCCCGGGCCGTTTCGACCAGGGGGGCGGCGCTCTGTGCGAGACGGTTCGGCCCCAGCGCCGAGAGTGAGGCCACGGCGACGACTGCGTAAACGGCCAGGGTGACGGTGAGCGCCAGCGGTATCGCCCGTGGAATGACGCGGGACGGGTCGCGCACCTCCTCGCCCAGCGTCGCGATGCGCGCATAGCCGGCGAACGCGAAGAACAGTAGACCCGCCGCCTGAACAACCCCACCGGTCGTCGTGCCGGTCGGGCGGAGTCGATCGGCGTCGGCGGCCGGGGAGGCGAGCGCGGCGACGCACACCGCCGCCAGCACGGCGAGCACCGCGGCGACGACGATGCGGGTCAGCCAGGCCGACTTCTGCACGCCGGCGTAGTTCACCGCGGTCAGTGCGATCACCGCCGCGACGGCCACCGCGTGCGCCTGCGCGGGCCAGACGTAGAGGCCGACGGTCAAGGCCATGGCCGCGCATGACGCGGTCTTGCCGACGACGAAGCCCCACCCGGCCAGGTATCCCCAAAAGTCTCCCAACCGTTTTCGGCCATAGACATAGGTGCCGCCCGACGCGGGGTAGCGCGCCGCGAGCCGCGCCGACGAGGTGGCGTTGCAGTAGGCGACCACCGCGGCCAACGCGAGGCCCAGCAGCAGTCCCGAGCCTGCGGCACGCGCCGCGGGTCCCAGCGCCGCGAAAATCCCTGCGCCGATCATCGAGCCGAGGCCGATCGCCACCGCATCGAAAACCCCTAGGCTGCGGCGCAATTCGCCGCCGGCGGGAGGGGTGCTCACCCGAGTGGGTCGTTCCGGCGCACCCCGCGATACATGCCCCAGCGCACGATCCACGGCATCACCACGCGCTCGACCGACCAGGACGGGAAGCGGAAGGCGTGGCCGGTGGGCAGGAAGACCTCCAGCCCGTTGGGTTGGATGCCCACCAGCGAACCCCACCGCCGTGTCGGCGCCCGGAAGGCCCGTAGCGGCCGGCCGGCGAAGTCGGCGAGGACATTGCGCGCCACCAGGGCGTCGCCGCGGTTACGGGCGGAGCTGCGCAAGGGATCGGTCGCCGCGACGTCGCCGACCGCGAACACACCCCGGTGGCCGGGGACGCGCAGCTCCGGGGTGACGCGCACGAACCCACGCTCATCGAGCAATTCCGCCGGCAGCCAGCCGGTGTTGGGCCGCACCCGCCCGATCGCCCACAGCACCGCGTCGGCGTCGGCCGGGGGTTGCCCGGTGCTCCAGTGGACCGGCCCGCTGGTGAGTTCGTCGCCGGCGAACCCGTCGGCCACCACCGCGCGGTGTCCGGGATGCACGCCGACGCCCAGCCGAGTCAGCCGGTCGCGGATGCGCTGCCATATCCGTGGATGGTGCCCCTCGAGAGCCGACTCGCCGGGGAAGTACAGGTCGATCCGCTTGTCCGGCCACGTGGTTGCCATGTTGAGGGCGCTGCTGACCGCCGCCGCCCCGCCACCCACCACGACCACCGATGCGGCGGCGGCCAGCCGGTCGTGCGCGGAGCGCAGTCCCGCGCCGATGTCGTCGGCCGACTGCAACGTCGGCTGGCGCCAAAATCCGTTGCTGACTCCGGTCGAGATGATCAGCGCGTCGTACGCCTCGGTGAGGGCCGCGCCGTCCTCGGTTCGGCCGAAGACGGTGTGGGCGGCCAGGTCCAGTCCGGTCAGCGTGGCCTGCACGGTGCGAACGCCGTCGAGGCGGCGGAACCGGTCGAACGGGATCCAGTAATCGCGGGCCCAGTCGTGCGGGCGCGAGAGCCGGACGCCGAGCTCCTGGCCGCTCACCAGCGCGGGTTTGGCCGAGATGCCGACGACGTCGGCATGCCGGGACAGCCGAATCGCCGCGAGGACGCCCGCGTCCCCGAGCCCGGCGACGATGACACGCTTACGGTTCATCCCCGCTATCCTGCCCTGCATGGTCGGCGGTCTGGGGGAGTCCCCGGTTGTTCCGCGCCCACGGCTGGGCCGCGCGCTGCGCGCCGCGGTGCGTGCGTCGGCGCCTCGGCCCGCCGCTGCCCGGCGCGCCGCCGCCGACTTCGACAAGGGCTTGATTTCGGCGGTCATCGCCGAAATCCGGTGGTCGTTCACCGCGCCGCGCACCTGGCTGATGGGTGTGGTGGCCAACGTGATCTTCGCCGCCGGCTGGTTGCTGGTGCAGCCGCTGACTCTCGGCCGTCACCACGATTGGGTGATCCTCGTGGGCACCTACTTCTCCTCGTGGGTCCTGGCCGATGTCACCACCACCAATTTCTTGGGCGCCGACCATTACCGGATCATTCGGGGTTTATCGGGCGGGGTCCCGTTCTGGAGGATTCTGCTGATCAAGAACCTCGCCCTGCTCGCGATCGTCGGGCTGCCCACCCTGGCCGCCGCGGTTGCGTTGACGCTGTGGTTGGAAACGCCTGGGCGGCTGGGCATTACGATCCCCACCGTCGCGGTGCCCATCGTGTCCTGGCTAGGTGTCGGCAATCTCATCTCGGTGCTGCACCCGGTCAGCACCGAGCCGCTGATCCGGCGCTGGCGCCAACGCGGCGATTTGCGCCGCACCCTCAGTTGGGTGCTGGCCCTGACACTGCCCTATGCGCTGTACTACGTGGCCGATCCGATGAACGGCGTGGAGCACCGCGTGTTGTGGAAGCAGGCGCCCGCCCTGATCTGGCCGGTATTCGGGCGCGAAACGAAAAGCTTTGTCCACCTTGCCATCGCCGTCACCGTGTGGATCGCCGGTAGCGTCGCCGCGGTGTATTGGGTGCGCAGGCGCGGGTTGCAGATCCGCTAGGACACCTGGGGTTTGATCTCTTCGATCACCCACTGCGCGTAATCGAGGTATTCGTCCACGCCTCCGACGGCCGGGACGGGAACCGCGGTCACGGTCACGCCCTGCTCGGCGAGCCAGTTCAACCGGTCAACGATGTGTGCGGCGCTCATGCCCGGCCGGTCGGTCGCGCGGCGCGCGACGTGTCCTTCGCCGACCCGGTTGGTGCCCAGCCCGTGCATCACCTCGAATTGCCGTCCGTCGTACGCGCTTTGAGACTTGATGTAGTCGAGCTTCTGAGCGATCTGTTCGGGTGGCGTGAGAAACGGCCACCACCCGGAGCCGAAAGTGGCCGCCCGGCGCAGCGCGGCGTCCGCGTCACCGCCGATCCAGATCGGAAGATGGGGCTTCTGAACGGGTTTCGGCTCGAAGGCGATGTCGGCGAACGACACGTATCGACCTTCGAATCGCGGCGTGTCGCTGGTCCACAATTCGACGATGGCCGCCAGGTATTCGTCGGCGATGCGGCCCCGCTCCCCGAAGGGCACCGAGAGCAGTTCGAACTCGCGGGCCAGCCACCCGACTCCGAACGTCACCATCATCCGGCCCCCGCTCATCCAGTCCGCGGTGGCCAGCGCTTTGGCCAGCACGATGGGGTGCTGCAGAGGCAAGATGGTGACGCACGAGTTGATGGCCACCCGCTCGGTGGCACCGGCGATGAAGGCCTGCGCGGTCGTCGAGTGTAGATAGTGCGGCCCGGACAACTCGACGTGATCGGTGGGAATGACGAAATGCTCGGGCACCGCGATCATGTCGTAGCCCCACCGGTCGGCGCATTGCATCATGCGGCGCTGTTCTGGCCCGCTGACGGCGGCCTCCCAGGGCTGCGTAATCGCCTTGAGGCGCAGCAGGTGCGGAACGGGGAAGGCGAATTTCACGGGCGTCCCAGCCAGCGGTCCATGTCCTCCAATCTAGGGGGCGGTGTTGCTAACCTGGCAACATGGACTCCGAAACGGACCCTGCCAGCCAAAAGCTGACCAACGCGACCCTCGCCGCCACCAGTTGGGCGCTGCTGGGCATGATGTCGTACGAAGAGGAAGTCTCGGGCTACGACCTCAAGAAGTGGATCGACTGGAGCGTCGACCTCTATTACTGGAGTCCCTCGTACAGCCAGATCTACACCGAGTTGAAGAAGCTGGAGTCGCTGGGATTGGTGACATCGCGTGTCGAACGCGACGAGGGTACCCGCAGCCGCCGGCTCTACAAGATCACGCCGGCAGGCATGGACGCCGTCACCGCCTGGACCAACGACGCGCCCGTCGACCCCCCGGTGCTCAAACACTCTGTGCTGCTGCGGGTTACGTTCGGCCACCTGAGTAACCCGGCTAAGCTCAAGGAATTGCTGCAGGAGCACGTGGCGTACGCCGAATCCAGACACCGCAAGGCCGTCGAGGACGCCGAGGGAGCGGAGGCGGAGCCCGCGTGGGCGTACTCGGTCCTCGCGCTGCGCTGGGCGGCCAAGTACTACGCCGCCGAACGCGAATTCGCGTTGGAGATGATCAAGGAGATCGACGAGGCCGACGCGGTCCTGCAGAAGGCCGCGAAGGGTGGTTTGGGCAAGCCACGCCCGACGCCGGGGTATTGGCGTGAGGTCGAAAAGCAAGTTCAGGCCAAGCGCGAAGTGGATTAGTGCTGACGGTGGCGACCGGTTAGTCCCGCCACGAAATCCCTTGCATCACTTGTGTTTCAGTGGCCCCTGGCCGCCGCTTCTTGTCGGTGGCTACGGCTAGTTTCGGGGTATGGGTTCGAGCGATCAGCAGGATGTCGATGCGGTGTTCGACGCGCTCGATGCCGCCTGGGATCGAGCCTGCGCGCTGAACCTCGACGCGCTCAGCCCGCAGCAGCAGCTGGCGGTGTTGCGGCGCTGCGAAAAGCAGCGCCGACGCATCCCGGCCGTCGAGCATCCGCTGATCAATTCCCCTGTCCGCCAAGCACCGTCGGTGGAGCTGGGCGGCTCAGTGGTCCATGCCCTCGCCGAGGCGACACTGATCAGCCGCACCGAAGCCTCCCGCCGCATCAAAGAGGCGCGCGATCTGGGCCCGCGACACGGCCTGACCGGCGAACCGCTGGACCCAGTGCTGGCCGCCACCGCGGCCGCCCAACGCGAAGGCACGCTGGGCGCAGGTCAGGTCGCGGTGATTCGTAAGTTTCACCGCGCCCTGCCCGGCTGGGTGGACACGGCGACCCGCGAGCAGGCCGAGGCCAAACTCGCCATGGAGGGAACCCGGTATCGGCCCGAGCAGCTCGGAAAGCTGGCCGATGTCCTGGCCGATTGCCTCAACCCAGATGGCACCTTCACCGACGAGGACCGGGCCCGCCAACGCGGCCTGACGCTGGGCAAGCAGCAAGCCGACGGCATGTCGGCGTTGCGCGGCTGGCTCACTCCCGAGGCGCGCGCCACGTTCGAAGCCGTCTTGGCCAAACTCGCCGCCCCGGGCATGTGCAATCCCCTCGACGACACGCCGTGCGTCGATGGCGCGCCCACCCAAGAGGCCATCGAGCGTGATGCGCGATCGGCGGCCCAGCGCAACCACGACGGGCTGCTGGCTGCCCTGCGCGCCATGCTGGCCTCCGGAGAGTTGGGGCAGCACAACGGGTTACCGGCCTCCATCGTCGTGACCACGACGCTGGCCGAGCTGGAATCCGCCGCGGGGCGCGGGTTGACCGGTGGGGGCGCCATCCTGCCGATGAGCGACGTGATCCGCCTGGCCCGTCACGCCCATCACTATTTGGCGATCTTCGACAAGGGCAAGGCGCTAGCGCTGTATCACACCAAGCGCCTGGCCTCACCTGGGCAGCGAATCGTGTTGTACGCCAAGGACCGCGGGTGCAGCTCCCCGGGCTGCACCGTGCCCGGCTACTACTGCGAAGTCCATCACGCCACCGACTACGCCAAGTGCCACACCACCGACGTCAACGACCTCACCTTCGCCTGCGGCCCCCACCACCGCCTGCTACGCCCCGGCGGCTGGACCACCCGCAAAAACGCCCAAGGCGATACAGAGTGGAAGCCACCACCCGAGCTCGAACGCGGACAACCCCGCACCAACACCTTTCATCACCCCGAGAAGCTGCTGCGCGACGGAGACGACGAAGACGGCTAGTGCTGATGGCGGCGACCCGCCGCGCTCGCCGCATCCCGCCCCGCGATGTAGCCGTACACCAGCCCCTGCGCGATCGTCGCTCCCGCGCCCGGATACGTCGTCCCGAACGCGTTGGCGGCGGTGTTGCCGATCGCGTACAGCCCGCCGATCGCGCGGCCGTCTTCGCGCAGCACCCGCGCACGCTCGTCCGTGTTCAGTCCGCCGCAGGTGCCCAGATCGGACAGCACCATTTTCACCGCGTAGAACGGGCCGTTGACCAACGGGCGCAGGTTGGGGTTGGGCTTGATGGTCGGGTCACCGTAATAGCGATCGTAGGCGCTGCGGCCCCGGCCGAAGTCGGGATCCTCACCGGCAGCGGCATTTTGATTGAAGCGTGTCATCGTCGCAAAAAACTCCGAGACGCCAACGCCGATCCGTGCGCCCAGATCGGTCAAAGTGTCGGCCCGCACCGCGATCCCGGCGTCATACCACGCCTGCGGGATGCGCATCCGCGGAAACAGTTCGGCACCAAAGACATAACTGTTGCGGTACTGCTGGTCGAAGACGATCCACATCGCCTCGACCGGGCTGCCGGCCCGCTCCAGCTCGAGCAACCGCTGACCGAAGGACATGTAATCCGCCGCTTCGTTGGCGAATCGGCGGCCGTTCTGATCCACGATCAGACAGCCCGGCAGTGACCGCTCGGCCAACATCACCGCCGGCGCCTTGCCGGGCAGCGGCGCGACGGCGGGGAACCACCACGCCTGATCCATCAGGTCGATGTCGGCGCCGATTTCCTGGCCCGCTCGGATCCCGTCGCCGGTGTTGGCGGCGGCACCGAGACTGAGGTTGGCGCCCAACGATTCCGACTGGAATTTCCACCGCATGTCCATGCGGTGGTCGAAACCACCGGTCGCCAGCACGACGCCCCGCCGCGCGGTGATCGTCACCTCGCGGCCGTCGTGCTCGACGACGGCGCCGGTCACGCGGTCGCCATCGCCGGCGAGGCGCGCGAGCGTTGTGCCGGTCCACACCGGGATGCCGGCGCGCAGCACCCCGGTGAACAGCCCGGCCATCAGGCCCTGACCGCCCGCGGCGTAACGCCGGCCCACCATACGGCCGGCCAAGCCCTGCGCCAGGCGCTTGCCGTAGACCGGAATTCCCTTGCGCGGCATGCGGGCCACCAGATTCATCCACCGGTAATCGGCGCCCGTCGTCGGCATCGGGACGGTGACCTCCATCAGGCCGGGCTCCAACCTCGTGCGGTACTCGCCCAGCAGGGAGGTGTCGAACGGGCGGCACTCACAGGTTCGCCCGGCGGGGCTGCCGCCCGGCTCCTCGGGGTGGTAGTCGGAATAGTCGCGGGCCCAGAACAACCGCAGCGGCGTCGCGCGGCGCAGCATGTCCACCGTCGCGGACACGTTCGCCACGAACGCCGCCGACCGTTGCGCGGGCGCCGAACCGCAGACCACCGCATCCAGGTAGGCGCCGGCGCGTTCGGCGGTGTCTCCGGCGTGCGCTTCGGCCAGCACCGGGCTGGCCGGCAGCCACAGCGCGCCGCCGGACCGGGCGGTCGAGCCGCCCACGTACGACGACTTCTCCACGATCAGCACCGACAATCCCGATTCGTGGGCCGCCAGCGCCGCGGCCATGCCGGTGCCCGAGCCGACGACGAGCAGGTCGACGCACGCGTCGGCCACGGAAAGTCCGGCGGGAATCGTCGCGCTGTGCGTCGTCACGTCCGCAACGGTAGGCCGAGGAGGGAAGCCACCGGAAGCTCCGTCCTGATGAGTGGAACAAGGGGGTCCCGCGGCGCGGTCCGGGGGAGTTAAATCGGGCTCATGACGTCGCAGACCGAGGCTGACGAAATTCGGTTCATCGAAGCGCAGGCCGCGCCGACGCGGTTCGCCCGCGGATGGCACTGCCTGGGGCTGACCAGGGATTTCGGTGACGGCAAGCCCCACGCGATCAACGCCTTCGGGCAGAAACTCGTCGTCTTCCGCAGCGGGGACGGGAACATCAGCGTGCTGGACGGATACTGCCGGCACATGGGCGGCGACCTGTCCCAGGGCGAGGTCAAGGGCAACGAGATCGCCTGCCCGTTCCACGACTGGCGCTGGGGCGGCGACGGGCGCTGCAAGCAGGTGCCGTACAGCCGGCGCGCGCCCAAACTGGCCCGCACCCGAGCGTGGATCACGCTGGAGCAGGACGGCATGTTGTTCGTGTGGAACGATCCGGAGGGTAAACCGCCACCGCCGGAGGTGACGATCCCGCGCATCGAGGGCGCCAGCAGCGACCAGTGGACCGACTGGCACTGGTACACCACCGTCGTGGGAAGCAACTGCCGCGAAATCATCGACAACGTGGTGGATATGGCGCACTTCTACTACATCCACGGCGCGTTGCCCACCTACTTCAAGAACATCTTCGAGGGGCACGTCGCGACGCAATACATGAACGGCGAGGGCCGTCCGGACATGGGCGGCACCGAAGGCGCACAGATGCTGGGCAACACGTCGGTGGCGTCCTACTACGGTCCGTCCTTCATGATCGACGACCTGACGTATCACTACGAGCACGGCGACGCCAAGACGATCCTCATCAATTGCCACTATCCAATCGATGCGAATTCCTTTGTGCTGCAATACGGCATCATCGTGAAGAAGTCGGAGACGATGCCTTCGGACGAGGCGATGCAGACGGCGGTCAAACTCGGCGACTACGTCAAGCTCGGTTTCGAGCAGGACGTCGAGATCTGGCGGCACAAGGCACGCATCGACAACCCGCTGCTGGTCGAGGAAGACGGCCCCGTTTACCAGTTACGGCGCTGGTATCAGCAGTTCTATGTCGACGCTGCTGACGTGCAACCGGACATGGTGGACCGCTTCGAATTCGAGCTCGACACCACCCGGCCCTACGAGGCGTGGATGAAAGAGGTCGAGGCCAACATGGCGGCCCGGGCCTGATGACGCTGAGATCGCCGGTGCGAGCGGACAATCGGCTCGAAGAGATGCCGATGGTGCCGGTGGTGTGCACTAATTGTGGTGCGCGGGTGCTGGCCCGCAAGAGCAGCTGGAATCAGACCAGCGTGCAGTGGAACGCCGATGCGACGCAACGGTGTGTCGAACGCGCCGACGCGCGCAAGATTGCGACACCGGGCGGCCGGGGCGTCTTCATCGTGTGTTCGGCGCTGAGCGCGTCGATCGTGGACGCGGTGCGCCGCGGAGATTTGGCTGTGGTCGACGAAACCCATTGTGCACCAGAGTAATTAGGATCGCCTATCCCCGCGGGATCTCATCCGTGTGACGGGGGCAGTACGAGTAGATGCTCTGGGCGACGAAGAAACCGGTGTGAAACTCGGGCAAACCGCTGCTGGCCAGCACTTCGTGCATCACCTGCAGGGGCGTATCGCCGGCGTCGAGCCGAGCGCAGACGTATTGAGCGGCTTCGATCGCGTGTCCGGCCGAAGATTGGTCGATGATGCCCTGTTCCTCCAGGGCCGCCAGAAATCTCTGGTCGGTGGTGTCGGCATGGGCGACCGGCGCCGCCGCCAACAGGGCGACGGATGTGGCCCCCGCGGTGAGAAGCAGGCGGGCACAACGCCTATCGCAGTGACGAAAGGTCATCGGTACCGCGGTGTGATGAATACGCCCTCGGCTTCAACCGTGACGCCGTCGGCGTTTCTGAGGTGGCCGGTCGCATACGTCTTGCTACCGTCGATCCGCTCCACCCGGGCCTCGGCTCGCAGCGCGCCCAATCGGGTGGGACGCAGGTAGCGCACGGTGATGGTGCCGGTGTAGGCCGGTTTACCCGGCCGATGAGCCGTCGCACCTAACACATGATCCAGGATCAGTGCGCACATTCCACCGTGCACATGTCCGGGCGGTCCCTCGTAGCCGGCGCCGAGGTGAACGTCGGCACGCACGCCGCCCGCCTCGTCGTGCTCGATGATTAGGGGCGGGGCGATTGCGTTACGCAGCCCCACGGCCACATTTCCCCAAACGATATTTGCACCTTCGGAATTCGTGCGCACACCAAACGACCCAGGCAGGAGTCGCGTGCTCAACAACTCGACGGTTTGGTCGACCAGAGCCAGAGCACGCGCCACGGTGGCGTCGTCGGCCTCGCTGCGAATCGTGACATCGATCAGTCGTCGCACCGACTGCGTGAGCTGTTCGCGGATATCGATCATGCGAGCGCGAAGGCGCTGATCGGCGCCTCCTCGGGGTAAACGGCGGGTCCGCCCAGGTCGTAAGCGGCGTTGAGCGCGCCGATGAAGGCCGCGTCGTGCAGCGGTTCACCGGGGATGTCGAGCCTGATGCCTCTGGTTTTGAGGTCGTCGACCATCATGTCGATGGCCCGCTCGACGGTCAGGTCGTCGGAACCCTCCATGTTCTTCTTCAGCTCGTCGAAGTCGGCGAACACCTCGGCCGACCAGTGCACCAGGAAGCGCAGCTCGTCGGTGTGGTGGCGCGCGATGACGTGCTCACCGTTCTTCAGCAGCCAGTGGTTGCGGTCGTCAGGGTCGCCGGTGAACACGGTGTCGAACGCCAATCCGGGCGGAATCTGTTGCTGTAGCGGGCCGTTCGCTTCGCCGCGGTGCACCATCATCTCGTTCTGCACGACGACGCCGCGGTTGTAGATCGGCGGCAGGACTCGCTTGGGAGCCCTGAGCGGCCCTTCGGGCCAGTACGTGAAGCCACTACTGCCATCCAGCGAAAACCAGGTGATGACCTGAGCCATCTTGATCAGGTAATCCGTGAAGAGGCCGGATTTGCCCATGACGCTGGTGAGCCAGGTCGGCGCGTTCTCGTGCCGCACGCCGCGGAAGCTCGGCGAATCCAGGTGTCCCGGATCGCGATTGGCGCACGGTCCGTTGATGTTGAACAGCATCAGCTGTGGTTTGGCGTACTCGGCGTTCCAATAGTCTTTGGCCAGCTCCAGGAATCGCGCGTTGTAGAAGCAGTCGTGCAGCTGAGGGTAGAGCACCGCGCCGTGATTGGCCAGGTAGCCGCGGAACGTCGGGGTCAGGAAGAGGTCCAGCGACGGCGTGAACCCCTCGGGGAAGGCGCCGCTCATGGTGGCGATCAGTTCGTCGGCGGACGCGAAGTGTTGCGCGATGATCAGCTTCCATGGCCCCTCGGTGCGCACGACGTCAAGGAGTCGTTCCCGCTGATCGTCGGTGTAGACGTCCGCGATTTCTCGGGGCGGTGCGGCGGGGCGCAGGATGTCGGACAACTCTGTCCGCCGCTCGTCGGTCAGCATCGAGGTCTCCTTCGGCGTGGCGCTCGATCGGGTTGCTGTCGATCTTGGTCGGATTGGCACGGCGACGGGTCACCCATGTCCGGTGATCGGGAGGAAGTTGCAAACCAAACGTCAAAAGGGGAGCGGATGCGCGAATTTCGCCCTGAGTAGCGCGCCGATCTCGGCCAGCGCGAGGCCGGCCCGCGCCACAGTTTCCGAACGCATCAGAAAGCCGTGATACACACCGGGATAACGAGTGACGGTGGTCTGCACGCCGGCATCCCGCAACCGCTCCGCGTACCGTTCTCCCCAGTCGCGGATCGGATCGACGGAAGCGGTCGCCACGATCGCCGGTGGGAGGTGGGACAGGTCGGTGGCATACGCCGGCACGAGATAGGGATGATCGGGCGGACCGGTTCCCGCATCCGCGAGTTCGTGCATGTAATGGATGTCGTCGAGGCTCAGCATGGGCGCCGAGTCCAGCGTCGCGAGCGACGGCACCGTCATGTCTCGATCCAGGCCCGGGTACAACAACACCTGGCAGAACAATGGCGGACCGCCTCGATCACGGGCAGCCAGGGCGACGGCCGCGGCCAGCGCGCCACCCGCGCTGTCGCCGATCACCCCGATTCGGGTTGGGTCCAGCCGCAATTCGGTGGCGTTCGCTGCGACCCAGGCGGTCGCGTGGAACGCGTCGTCGAATTGTGCTGGCGGTGGGGCTTCGGGGGCGAGGCGGTATTCGACGGCGACGATGGTTGCACCGGACGCCTGGGCGAGATTGCGGGCCAGCGGCTCGAAGGAATGGTTGGACCCCAGCACCATGCCACCGCCATGGAAATAGACCAATGCCGGCGCATCGAGGTCTCGGGTCGGCCGGTAGACGCGCAGTGCGAGCTCGCCATCAGGGGCGGTGATCGCGTGGTCGGTCACCTCGGCCATGTCGGGCATCGGTGGCAGTGGCATTGATTCGAGGGAATCGCGCACCATCGCAAGGCCTCGCTGCCGCATCGGCGCGACGGGGCCTAGGGACGCCACCCTGGCAGCGGCGTCGGGGTCAAGGGGCGGCACGCTCATTCTTGTGCGGGATGGAAGTTCTTGGGTGGGATGAAAGCGGCGTTCGGTGCTCAGCGTCGGTGGCCGCTGTGCCGCAAGCACATTGGCTCGTTCGAGCATCGCATTGCCCACGAATTCGGGTTGAGTGAGTAGATAGAACCGCCCTTCGGCGGCCTGCCCGAACACCACTTCGGCGGCCGCGAGTGGATCCATGGCATCGGCCTTGATGTCGAGCATCGCCGAGCGCTGAGATTCTGCCGCGGCGCGGCCGCTCGCGTCGTCGCCGTCGACCCCGCCCGCCGACTCGAAGATGTTGGACACCACCGCGCCCGGCAGCACGGCCTGGACGTGGATGTGACGGTCGTGCCCGGCGGATTGAACCTCAAGATGCAGGCATTCGGTCAACGCCAGCACCGCGTGCTTACTCATGATGTACGGCGCCTGCAACGGAATCGACACCACCGCGCCCACCGACGACAGGTTCCACACCCACGCCTGCTCGGCGGTGGCCATCATTCTGGGCAGGAAGGCCCGCACACCGTGGAAGACGCCGCTGATGTTGATGTCGATCACGCGCTGCCAGTTGGCGAGGGGCGTGTCCCAGAGATAGCCGAATTGTTCGACGCCAGCGTTGTTCACCAGTAGCCGCACCGCACCGACGTCACGGTAGGTCATTTCTGCCAGCGCCTGCATCGCGTCGTGATCGCGAACGTCGCACACCACGTCGAGCGCCGAGCCCCCCGCGGCGCACAGCTCGTCGCGCAGCGCGGCAATGGCATCGGCGTCGACGTCGGCCAGCACCACCGTCATCCCCAACCGGCTGGCGTGTCGCGCCAGGCCGGCACCGATGCCCGCGCCGGCGCCGGTGATGACCGCGACGCCGCCGGAGAACATTTCGTGGGCGTTCACCGGTTACGACACGGCGGCACTGCGGGCGGAGTGCTCAGACAACGGGACCGAATCGGTGGTGTCGAGAACAATATCCATCTCGGTGAACTCCAGCCCGTCGGCGCCGCGGCGCACGCCGACCTTCGCCACGCCGCTGGACACGGCAAACGGTACGAAGTTCGCGGTCTGATTGACGAAGATATAGAACCGCGCGTGGGTGATGTCACCCTCGGTACCCGTGCGGTGCACGTTGGTGGCGTGGTGGCGCAGCGGGTACGGACTTTGGTTGCGATGCTCCGACAGCCATTCCATGACGGCGCCGCGGCCGTGCAACTCGGGCGACATCAGTTCCTCGAATGGGCTTGTGCCCGAATCGCTTCGGGTCACGTAGCGCACGTTCTCGGCGTAGCGTGCTGCCAGTTCGTCGTAGTGTGCCTCGTCGTAGTGGTACCAAAAACCGGCGATGAACTCCTGCAGGTCCGACAGCGTGATGTCGTTGCTCATGGCATCAGTCAACTCCGGGTGAGGCCATGCAGACACCGGACTGCCCGGTCAGTGGAACACGGCCCGCCCAACCGGCTTAGATCCTCCGATACTCACTGCCATGACCTCCGCCACTGAATCGACGGCGCCGCCCGGTTCGGCCACGCTCGATCTCGAGGAGCTGCGGGCGAACCTTGGCCAGGCCGACCCCGGCGTGCTGGTCGCAGTCCTGACTCAGCTGACCGGCGACTCCTCGGTGATCGAGAAGTTCGGGCCTAAGATTTCCCACGTCCCGGATCCCCCGGAGCGGGCCGGCGTCACCGACGACGCCACGACGGAGGAATTGGTGAGCGCGCTGGTTGCCGCCCTGGCCGAAAGTCGGCGAGCGAGTGCACCGCCCGTGGATGATCCCGAACTGTTCAGGCGCTTGCTTCCGCTGGCGTTGGGCTCGGAGGTGGACGACGAGTTCGTTCCACTGCTGTTCGAGCAGGGCGGCTTTCGACTCGCGCGGCCGACGCTGCCGCAACGAGTGCCGATCCCCGAATCGACGAACATGGTCATCATCGGTGCGGGGATCGCCGGCATCATCGCTGCGCTGGCGGCCGCCGAAGCCGGGGTCGACTACGAGATCATCGATCGCAACGACGAAGTCGGGGGAACATGGTTGACCACGACCTACCCCGGCATCGGGGTCGACACCCCCTCGGCGTACTACTCGTTGACGCGCGAGGTGAATCCCGAATGGACGAGCTACTATCCGCAGGGAGCCGAGTACCAGGCCTATCTCGTTGCACTGGCCGACAAGCACGGACTGCGTGAGCACATACGGTTCGGCACCGAGGTGACGGCCCTGTGGTGGGATGAGGACCGCGCCCGTTGGCAGGTCCACTCGGTCGACGGCGACGGTAACTATGACGTCACTCACTCGCGGGTGGTCATCACCGCCGCTGGCTACCTCAACAGGCCGCGGTGGCCGGACCTACCGGGCCGGGAGGCGTTCGCGGGCACCAGCGTTCACTCCGCGCGGTGGGACACATCGCTAGACCTCACGGGCAAGCGGGTGGCGATCATCGGTGCCGGCTGCACGGCGGTGCAGATCGTTGACGCCTGCGTGGACCAAGTCGAGCACCTCACCGTGTTTCAGCGCCAGCCGCACTGGGTGGCGCCGCGCAGGCGACTGACCGACGACGTACCCGAGTACCGCCGCTATCTCGGCCGTCACCTTCCGCATTACGCCAAGTGGCACAGGCTGAAGTCCTATTGGGGCACGGCGGACAACAATTATCCGGTGATCCTACGTGACCCGGAGTGGGCGGAAACGCATCTATCCATCTCGCCCGCGAACGACGTGCTTTTGCGTATGTGTCTGGACTACATCCACGCAACCTTTGGTTCGGGAACTGAGCTGGCGAAGAAGGTGACGCCGGATTTTGCCCCCTACGGCAAGCGAATCATCCGTGACCCAGGTGGTTACTACCAGGCTCTGACCCGTGAGCATGTCGATGTGGAAGCCAGCGAGCCGGCCGCGGTCAACGCCAAAGGCATTGTCACGCAAGACGGTAGGCAGATCGATCTCGACGTGATCATCTATGCCACCGGTTATCACCTTGATTTCTTGTCCACTATCGATATTCGCGGCCGCGGCGGGCGCAAGCTCACCGACGAGTGGGGTGACAGCCCCCGTGCCTACCGGGGCGGCACCGTGCCTGGTTTTCCCAACCTGTTCATCAACTCGGCCCCGAACTACAGTCCCGGTCACGGAGCCGGCGCCAATTTCTCGATGGAAGTGCTGTCGCACTACATCATCGAATGCCTGCAACTGATGGCGCTGCGCGGCGCGACGACGATGGAGGTCACACAACAGGCCTACGACGACTATGTGGCCGCGATCGACGAGGCCATGGCCGGCACGGTGTGGTGCCACACCCCGAATGCGCACACCTATTACCGGTCCGGCTCGGGGCGGGTCGTGGTGGCGACTCCGTACCGGCTGGTCGACCTCTGGCATGAACACCGAGCGCCGATCGAAGAGCATTTCGAGTTTCGATGACCGAATTACTCTCCGGTAGAACGGCTTTGGTGACCGGCAGTAGTCGCGGGATCGGCCGGGCGATCGCGCAGCGACTGGCCGCCGAGGGCGCCACGGTCGCGGTGACGGCGCGCAACCACACACCCTCGCAATCCACCCGGGCCGGGCTCGCTACGGTGCTGCCCGGAACGATCGATGAGACGATCGCCCTGATCGAGAACGCCGGCGGCTCGGCGTTCGGGCTGGACGTCGACCTCGAAGACGACGGCGCCCGTGCCGGTCTGATCGACCGGGTGCTCGACCGCACCGGCCGTATCGACATCCTGGTCAACAATGCGGGCTTCGCCGACTACTCGATGATCGAAAAGATGAGTCTGGAGACATTCGACCGTACCGTGGAGCACTACCTGCGCACGCCTTTCGTCCTGACGAAAGCCGCAGTGCCCCATATGCGCAAGCAAGGCGCGGGCTGGATCGTCAACATCGGGTCGGTGACCGGAGTGGCGCCGGTGAGGCCGTACCGCGACTACAACAAGACGTCGGGCGACGTGGTCTACGGGTCCGTGAAGGCCGCGTTGCACCGCTTTACGCAAGGTGTCGCGGCGGAACTGCTCGACGCCAACATCGCGGTCAATTGTGTGGGCCCATCGACGGCGGTGCGGACACCTGGTGCGGCTCAGTTGATTCCCGACTCGTTTCCTACCGAACCCGTGGAATACCTGGCCGAGACCGTGCTGGCGATGTGTCATCTTCCTGCGGCTGAGCGCACCGGATTGGTCGCCTTCAGCCTGCACTATCCGTGGTCGCAGCGGTTGCGAGTTCGCACTCTGGACGGCAAAAGTGAGCTACCTGCGCTGCGGCCACCGACGACGGCCAATCCGAACATCCTGCCTGCGGGGGTTTAGCCGGATTCAGCTCAGCACCGGGTCGGTGATCGCGCAGAAGCTGTGGCACACCGGATTCCGGACGATGACCTCGGGGCACTCGGGATCGAACCAGCGGTCCACGACGGCCCAGTGGATCGGATGCATCAGGTACGGGCCCAGCAACCCGTCGACGTCGGTGAATTCCTGCTCGAACACGTGGGTCCACTCCCGGATCCCGATCGCTTGCTCGACACGGCTCAGCTGCCAGGCGGTGATCGTCTTGACATACCGCGGCATCAAGCGCAGCTCGTCTTCGAAGCGCGCAATGGTGTCGGCGGCGGTGCCGGGACGCACACACAGCAACAGTGCGCGATAGACGGTGCCGGTTGCGCCGGTGCACGAAGCTTCACCCGAGTAACAGGCGCCATTGATGGCGGTGATCGCGGGATCCTCGAACAGTGCTGCGAAATCGGACTCGGCGGAATGCCATTGGCCTTCCGCGCCGAAGCGCAAATGCACCAGGACGTCGCCGCCGTTGCGTGTACCCGGAAGCGTCGGCTCGACGAGCTGGCATTGTGCCCCGGTGTGTGCGGCACCAGCGCGCACGGCGCTCAGGACCCGGTCGCGATCGTGCTCGACGACGTCGAGCAGCCGGGTCACGCTATACATCGCAAAGTCGATCGACGTCTGTGGCCGCCGCGGCCACACTGCGCCCCCGCGTCTCGACGAGATCGCCGATGCCTTCCCACCATGGCCCCAGAGTCGGGTCCGGCCGGCCCTGCCACGTCATCTCCCACCACGCCTGCAGGCTGGGCAGTGACCAGGTGACCGTCACGGTGTTGGCTTGATCGTCGAACCAGATCGGCGGGCTGACCAAGATGTTGCGCAGCGTCATGCCGCGGTCGCGTGCGGCCGGCGCGTACTCGTTGAGGTAGGTGTCGACGAACTCCCTGGCACAACCGGGCCGCGTTACGACACGGTCGATGACGAAAATCTCACCGTTGGCCATATGCAAAGGGTATGGCGCTGTCTTGCGTTGGACACCGGTAAGTCCCGTCCATTGGGAGGCGCCGTGTACGAACGATGTTCATGCGTACTGCTTCATGCGTACTGCAAGGCGCGCGGCGGCACGGGACGCAGAGGACGCAATGGTTGCAGGGTTGGCGCAACCCGCCGCGGGCCGTCTTCGACATTGCGCCAGATGCCCATCGCCGTCATCCGGACGGGGGCGGCCAACCGCTGATCGAACATCATGCGCTTCATCGGGCCGCACACCGAGACCGCGGCGACTGCCTCGCCCGGACTGCCGATCGGCGCTGCGATGCAACCGAATCCGGGCAGCGATTCCTCGCGTTCGAAGGCGACGCCGTGCGCGCGCACCCGGGACAACTCGACGGCCAGCTGCGAGCCGGTGGCGATCGAATACTTCGTTCTGCGCACCCGCAGATCCACCGGGGCATCCTCGTCACGGTAAGCCAGGATCGCCTTGCCGACGGCGGTGCAGTGCGCGGGCTGACGGCTGCCCACCCGCGTGGGTATCGGCGCCAGCGGCGAGTCGCCGACCTTGTCGAGGTAGACCACGTCGGGCCCGTCCAGAACCGCGAGGTGCACGACGAGCCCTGTGGCGCGGTGCAATTCGCCCAGCAGGGGACCGGCGGCGCGCACCAGGCGGTCCTGATGCACCGCCAGCGAGCCCAGCTCGACCAGTCGCATGCCCAACTCGTAGTCGCGGCCGCTGCGGCGCAGCCAGCGCAGCTGCACCAGGCGCTCGAGCATCCGGTGCGCCGACGAGCGCGGCAACCCGGTGCGCCGGACGATCTGGGCCAGGGTCAGCCGGCCGGGGCCCTCGAAGGCATCCAGGACGAGCGAGATGCGGTCGATGACCGCCGTGGGTGTGGCTGATTCCGCGGTCACTGGCATCCGGCCCTCCTGGCTAGAGCTATCTGGCTGGCATATTCCTATTAGGAATATCTGTTGTACCACACCGCTGTGTCCGCTGTCACATGGCGCGCAGACCGATATTGCCCAGCAGACACAAAAGCACCCGACACGCCGGGCGCACGGGTGCTTTTGTGTCTGCTGGCGGGGTCGGCGAGTCAGCCCTTGGCCGCGGAGCGGCCGGCGCGGCGGCCGTAGAAGCTGCCGTCACCCAGCGAGACGCCGCTGGCGTACCCCCACGCGGCCAGGCCGGCGGTGCAGCGTCCGGCGGCGAAGAGCCCCGGGATGGGCGCGCCGCTGACGTGCAGCACCTCGGCGTCCAGCGTGGTGGCCAGCCCGCCCAGGGTGAAGCCGCCGGTGTTCTCCCGCAGGTCGACGGCGCCGACGGGGGAGCCGATCGGCTTGATCCACTCCGGCTTCTTGTGCAGCAGCGGATCCTCGCCGCGCGCGGCGCCCTCGTTGTATGCGGCCACCGTCGCCTGCAGCGAGCCGGGCGCCAGTCCCATGTCGCGTTCCAGGTCGGCGACGGTGTCGGCCACCCAGGTCGCCGGGCGCAGCATGAACTTCGGTGACCAGGAGGCCATCGCCTCCTCCTGGGCATCGCCGTCGATGATCAGGTAGGCGACGTTGTCCTGCTGGTAGAGGGTGAGCTGTCCGATCCGGCCCGGGTAGGTGTCCTCGGCGACGTAGCGCTGGCCGCGGCCGTTGACCAGGATGCCGCGCACCAGCTGCTGCGGGTCGATGAAGATCGCCACCTCGGTGGCGTCCATGTGTGCCAGGTCGGCGCCCAGCGCCTGCGCCATCCGGATCGCCTGCCCGTCGTGTTGCTCGATGGAGGCGGCGGGCCGGCCGGCGATCCGCGGCGCATAACGCTGGACCATCGCGTCGTTGTAGGCGAAGCTGCCCGTCGCCAACACCACCCCGGAACGCGCCCGGATGCTCATCTCGGTGCCGTACTTTCGGGCGCGGATGCCGACCACCCGGCCGTCGGATTCGGTGATCAGCCGTGACACCCGCACGTCGTAGAGCGCCCGGGCGCCGGCCGCGGTCGCGGTTTCCACCAGCGGCTTCATCAGCATGTAGCCGGCGCTGGCCTCGCCCTGCTTCTTGTTCTGCATCTGCGGGACGTGCCCGCGCGGCGCGGGGGAGGCGATGGTGTTGAACGGGAACGAGTTTTCGCCGCCGCTGTACATCAGCCCCTGGTCGCCCATCGGCTCCCAGCCGGGCTCGGAGAAGAACTCGGCCTTGAAGGGGACGCCGCACCCGACCAGCCAGTCGAAGTGCGCGACGCTGCCGGCGCAGTAGTCGGCGATCCGGTTCTCGTCGGCACCAGGTCCCATCGCGACGTTGAGGAATGCCGCCATGTTCTCGACGGAATCTCCGAAACCGCAAGCCTTTTGGATGGGGGTGCCGCCGCCGAGGTAGATGAAGCCGCCGGCCATCGACGCCGCGCCGCCCCAGGAGCCGGTGCGCTCCAGCACCAGGACCTCGGCGCCGGACCGGGCCGCCTCGACCGCCGCGGCCGCACCGGCGACGCCGTAGCCGGCGATGACGACGTCGGCCTCGTCGTCCCATGAGGTGATCGACGAGGCGGGGATCGGAGTGACGTCCGATTCGGGTGTCACAGCCGCATCGCCGCGGGCATTTCGCCGACCCACTGGTGGCCCCAGTAGCTGTCGGCGGTGATCTCCTCTGCGGTGTAATAGGTTTCGTTGACCCGCATCCCGTCCGTGCCGAATTCGATGTCCCAGTCGCCGGGTGCGCGGACGTAGAACGAGACCATCTTGTCGTTGGTGTGCCGCCCCAGGGTGGACGACAGCTGGAACCCCTCGGCGTTGACCCGGTCCAGCGCCTGCCCGACGGCGTCCAGGGTGTCGACCTCCACCATGATGTGGACCAGGCGCGGGTCGCGCTGGTGTGCGGCCGGGACGATCGCCAGGCTGTGGTGTCGCTCGTTGATGCCCAGGAACCGAACCCGCACCGGGCCAAACTCTTTGGGCAGCGGCACCCGGAACGCGCCGCGGGCGCGGAAGCCCAGGACCTCGGTGTAGAAGTCGAAGAGCCCATTTGGATCGGTGGCCGGAACCACCACGTGGCCCATGCCCTGATCCCCGGTGACGAACTTCGCGCCGTACGGGGTGACCACCGGGCTGTGGTCGAGCACCGCGCCGTGGAACACCTCCAGCGTGGTGCCGGCGGGATCCTCGAACGTGATCACCTCTTCGACGCGGCGGGCCTCGGCCTCGTCGGGCGACAGCTGTTTGTAGGCCACGCCGGCGCCGTCGAGGGCGGCCTGCACCCGTTGCAGCGCGGGGTGATCGCGCACCTCCCAGCCGACGGTCAGCACCCGGTCGGTCTCCCCGGGCACCACGATCAACCGGGCCGCCCGCTCGTCCATCCGCAGGTACAGCGCCGACGGGTCGGGTCCCTTGCCCTCGGCGAAACCCAGCACCCCGAACGCGAACTGCCGCCAGCGGTCGATGTCGTTGGTCGAAATGGTGATGTAGCCCAGGCTTTTCAGGTCACTCACGAATGGGTCTCCTGCTCAGATCAGGGCCCGCAGCGGGCCCTCGGGCGGATCGATGCCGATCGAACTCAGCGCCGACGCGTGATACGTGGTGCCGGGGACATGGATGGCATGCATCTGCCCGACGTGCACATCACGCCAATAGCGTTGCAGCGGTTTGTCCATGCGCGCGGCGTTGCCGCCCGAGCGGGCGAAGATCTCGTCGACCGCGGACACCGCACGCCACACCGCGCGCACCTGCGTTCGGCGCCCGGCCGCCCGGTCGGCGAACGACACCTCCTTGCCGGCCGCGACCATGTCGTAGATGCGGTCGGCATTGGCCAGCAGCTCCTGGCGCGCCGCGTTGATGTCGGCGGCCGCCTCGCCGATCGCGTGCATGACGTAGGGGTCGTCCTTGATCGCGGTCCCGGTGGCGCCGACGCGCTCACGCTGATAGTCCAGATGCGCGGCCAGCGCCCCTTCGGCGATGCCGATGGTCGCCGCGGAGATGCCCAGCGGGAACATCGTCGACCACGGCATCAGGTACAGCGGCTCGGTCATGCCGGCCTCGCGCTGGGCGGTGCCGTCCATCACCTTGGTCGCGTCCATGGTCCGGTAGCTGGGCACGAACGCGTCCTTGACGATGACGTCCTTGGAGCCGGTTCCACGCAGCCCCACCACATTCCACGAGTCGTCGACGATCTCGTAGTCCTTGCGCGGCAGGATCATGTGCAGCATCTGCGGCGGCATCAACGGGATGCCCTTCTCGTCGCCGAGCATGGCGCCCAGGATGATCCAGTCGCAGTGGTCGGTGCCCGAACTGAACTGCCAGCGGCCGTTGAACAGATACCCGCCGTCGACGGGTTTGGCCACACCCTGCGGCGCATACGGCGACGCCATCCAGGTGTCGACGTCGTCGGCCCAGATTTCGGCGGCAACCTTGGGGTCGGCGTAAGCCAATTGGTAAGGGTGCACGCCCACGACGCCGACGATCCAGCCGGCCGCCGGATCCAGTGCCGCGGTGGCCATCGTCGTCTCGGCGAACTCACGCGGGTGGACCTCGAAGCCCTGGTACTGCTTGGTCTGCAGCAGCCGGATCAGGCCGGCGCCCTTCATCATCTTGACGGTGTCGTCGGTGAGCCGGCCGATGCGCTCGGCTTCCGCGGCTTGGTCGCGCAACTGGTCGGCCATGGCCACAACCTGATCGAGTACCCGGTCGCTCATATCGTTGTCCTTAAAGTGTCATGGCCCTTACGTGTGTGGGCCTAGTAATGGTCTACCGCAGTCCCGGGCCGTCCCAAAGGAAATCCCGATGAGCGGACACCCGGCATCGAAGAATCCGACGTGAACATAGGCTCCGGCCGGCCGGCGGCCGGGAAATCTCCTGCGAACCGTCCGGTGACCGGGAAGGGCTACGGTCCGCCGCGCGTCAGGCCCTACGGTGACTGCTTGTGAACGATGCCGGCCAACAGTCCCCCGATGTCGTCGTGGTCGGCGCGGGGTTCGCCGGCCTGTACGCCTTGCACAAGTTGCGCAGCCAAGGCCTCTCGGTCCGGGTGCTGGAGGCGGCGCCCGAGCTGGGTGGCACCTGGTACTACAACCGGTATCCCGGCGCGCGCTGCGACGTCGAGAGCGTCGACTACTGCTACTCGTTCTCCGAGGAACTCCAGCAAGAGTGGCGCTGGACGGAGAAGTACGCGACCCAATCCGAGATCCTCGAATACCTGAAGTGGGTCGCCGACAAACTCGACCTGTGCCGCGACATCGCCTTCGACACCCGCGTGCTCTCCGCCGTGCTGGACGAGTCGACATTGCGCTGGACGGTCACCACCGACACCGGGCTTGTGCTCTCGGCACGATTCTGTCTGATGGCTACGGGGCCCCTGTCCGCCGCTATGACGCCGAATTTCCCTGGGTTGGATACTTTTGCGGGCGAGATCCACCACACCGCGCACTGGCCACGCGAGCCCGTCGACTTCACCGGCAAGCGGGTGGCAGTCATCGGCACCGGATCCTCGGGCATTCAATCGATTCCGATCATCGCCGAACAGGCGGCGCACCTGTACGTCTTCCAGCGCACCCCCAACTACAGCGTCCCGGCGGGCAACAAGCCCTTGACCGCCGACGAGCTCGACGAGATCAAGGCCGGTTATGCGCAGCGGCGCGCGTTGTCGTGGCGCAGCGGCGGGGGTTCACCGCACCTCACCGCCCCGAAGCCGACGATGCAATTCAGCGCCGACGAGCGTCGCGCGGCATTCGAAAAGCGTTGGCAGCTCGGCGGTGTGCTGTTCTCCAAGACGTTCCCCGACCAGATGACCGACCTGGAGGCCAACGACGAGGCCCGCAGGTTCTACGAGGAGAAGGTCCGGGCCGTCATCGACGATCCGGCCGTCGCCGACCTGCTGATCCCCACCGACCATCCGATCGGAACCAAGCGAATCTGCACCGACAGCAACTACTTTCAGACGTTCAACCGGCCCAACGTGTCGCTTATCAGTGTCCGCAACACACCGATCGACTCGATCGATGCCGCGGGCATCAACACAGACGAGGCGCACTACGACCTCGACATGATCGTGCTGGCAACCGGTTTCGATGCGATGACCGGGGCGCTGGACAGCATCGACATCGTGGGACGCGGCGACACGACGCTGCACCAGGACTGGGCGCACGGACCGCGCACCTATCTGGGATTGGGCGTCGACGGTTTTCCCAACCTGTTCTTGATCTCGGGCCCGGGAGCGCCCGCCGTGCTGGCGAACATGGTGCTGCACGCGGAGGCTCAGGTGAACTGGATCGCGGAAGCCATCGCCTACCTCGACCAACACGGTTACGCCGCGCTGGAAGCCACCGTCGACAGCGTGGACGGCTGGGGTGCCGAATGCGCCCGCCGGGCCGAGGCGACGCTGTTCACCAAGGCGAACTCCTGGTACATGGGGGCGAACGTGCCCGGAAAACCAAGGGGCTTCATGTTGTTCGTCGGGGGGTTCGCCACCTACAACGACATCTGCGCCGAGGTCGCCGGCGCAGGCTACCCCGGCTTCGATTTGATCGAACGATGACGGGATCACTCGACAAGGTCGTCGTGGTCACCGGCGCCGCCAAAGGCACCGGGCGGGTGCACTGTCAGCGCTTCGCCGACGAAGGCGCCGACGTGATCGCTCTCGACGCCGACACCGCTGCCGACGAGTTGCGCGACACCGCAAGGGGAGTCGAGGACCGCGGTCGACGGTGTGTGACCGGCTTGGCCGACGTCAGCGACCTCGCGGCGGTGACCGCCGCCATCGACACCGGCGTAGCCGAGTTGGGCCGCCTCGACATCGTGGTCGCGAACGCCGGAGTCCACCTGCCCGGCGCGCCATCCTGGGAACTCGACCCACACGTCTGGCAGCGAACGCTCGACATCAACCTCACCGGCGTCTGGCATACGATCCGGGCGAGCGTGCCGCACATGGGTGCCGACGGTGGCTCCGTTGTCATCATCAGCTCCACCAGCGGCATTCGTGGTACGGCGAATACCGCTCACTACACCGCCAGCAAGCACGCGGTGGTCGGTTTGGCCCGCACGCTGGCCAACGAGCTAGGGCCGCGCGGCATCCGGGTCAACACCGTGCATCCCGGCGCGGTCGCCACCCCAATGGTGCTGAACGAAGCCACTTTTCGGCGCCTGCGACCGGACCTGGACAACCCGACAGCTGCCGACGCGGCCGAGGTCCTGCAGGCACGGAACCTGCTTCCGGTTCCCTGGGTCGAGCCCGTCGACATCGCCAATGCCGTGCTGTTTCTGGCCTCGGATGCGGCCCGCTACATCACCGGCACCCAGCTCGTCGTCGACGCCGGTCTGACGCAGAAGACGACATGACCGGACGGCTCCACAACAAGGTCGCCCTGATCACCGGTGCGGCCCGCGGGATCGGTCGCGCGCAAGCGGTGCGGTTCGCGCGGGAGGGCGCGGACATTGTCGCGCTCGACGTGTGCGGCCCGGTCGACACGGTGACCATCCCACCCAGCACCCCGGCCGACCTCGACACCACCGCGTCGCTGGTGAGCGAGGCGGGCGGGCGGGTGCACGCCGAAATCGTCGACGTGCGTGACCTTTCCGGTCTGCAGGCGGCCACCGATCGCGGCGTCCAGCGGTTCGGCGGCCTGGACGTGGTCTGTGCGACCGCGGGAATCACGTCGCGCGGCATGGCGGTCGACCTCGACGAGAACGCCTGGCGCACCATGCTCGACGTCAACCTCACCGGCGTGTGGCATACCTGCCGCGCCACGGCCCCACACCTGATCGCGCGCGGGGCGGGGTCGATGATCCTGACGAGTTCGATCGCGGGGCTGCGCGGTCTGGTCGGCGTCGCGCATTACACCGCCGCCAAGCACGGCGTGATCGGCTTGATGCGCTCGCTGGCGAATGAGCTTGCACCGCATGGTGTTCGGGTCAACTGCGTCAACCCGACCAACGTCGACACACCGATGATCCAGAATGACCTCGTCAGTAGCGCGTTCCGGCCCGACCTGGACCGCCCTCCGACGCGCGAGGAATTCGCCGAAGCCGCGCGCTCGATGAACATGCTCGCGGTGCCGTGGGTAGACGCGGAGGACGTGGCCAACGCGGCGCTGTTCCTGGCCTCCGACGAGGCGCGCTACATCACCGCGATCGTCCTGCCCGTCGACGCCGGGGCCACGCAGCGATAGAGGAGCGCCGCGCTCGCGATCGCCGCCGGTTAGCTGCGCGACAGGAACGCCAGCACGGTGCTTTCGAACGCGTCCTTGGCCTCGATCATCGCCCAGTGCCCCGAGTTGGGGAAGACGTGCAGTTCCGCGTTGGGGATGGTGCGCATCGGGATCAGCGCCATGTCCGGCGGACTCACCCTGTCGTCGCGGCCCCACGTCAGCAGGGTGGGAGCGGTGAGCTTGTGCATGGTGGCCCACGGCAGTGGCCGGTCGGAGGCGTTCATCGCGGCGTTCATGCCGGCGAACGCCGCCTTGCCGTACATGCGCCGCGCCGCGGCCAGGGTTTCGGGATCGGTGGCCAGCTGCCAGCGTTCCTCGATCAGCTGTTCGGTGACCAGGGCCTGGTCGTAGACCATCGACTTGAGCCAGTCGACCAGGCGTTGCCGCGTGGGGTCCTCGACGAACTCCTGCAGCAGCCGAATGCCTTCGCTGGGACTGGGACTGAAGATGTTGGTGCCGATGCCGCCGATGGTCACCAACCGATCGACGCGCGCCGGATTATGGGTCGCGAAGTTGATCCCGACGCCGCCGCCCATCGAGTTGCCGACGATATGCACCTTCTCGACGCCCAGCGCGTCGAGGAAGGGCGTCACCGTGCCGAACGCGGTGACCATCGGATGGCCGCCGAAGTCGTCGCTCACGCCGAAACCGGGGAATTCCAGGATCAGGCATCGATAGTGGGCGCCGAAGGCGGGCAGCACGCCGCGGAAGTTGCGCCAGCCCGTGACACCGGGACCGGATCCGTGCAGGAAAAGCAGCACCGGAGCGGACGCCGGCCCGCCGCTGTCGTAGTAGCGCAAAGCGCCCTTTTCCGTACTGATTTCACGCAGATCCTGCGCCGTGATCATCGTCGATTCAGAAGTGTCTGCCACGGATGTCACCCTGCCATGCCGCGGCCGCGACGGCGGACCGGGTTCCGCTGACTGGGCCGCCTAGCGCGGATCGTGAGCGCGCTCGCCGCAATTCAACAGCTCTTTGAGTGCGGCGGGGAAAGCGTCGGCGAGGTCCCACAGGTCGGGTACGAGATCGGGGCAGGAGATGATGCCGACGCCAAGCCGGCCGTTGAGCGACATCACGGTGATGTTGAGCGCGGCGCCGGCAATGATCGGGCCGAGCGGATACATCGCGTCGAGCCGGCACCCCAGGAAGTAGAGCTGTTCTTGTGGGCCGGGGACGTTGGACAGCACCAGACTGTGTGGCGGCTTGTCGGGCAGAGGCAGGCGCGGTAGCAGCTTCCTGGCCGCGCCGAACATGGCCTGGCCGGCCACTTGCGTCCAGTCGTGCAGCAGGGTCGGGCCCAGCGCCGCGGAGTGGTCCTTGGCCGCCGCGTTTCCGGCGGCAATGCTCGCCAACCGTTCCACGGGGTCTTCGATGTGGGTTTCGAGCCGGCAGAGCATCCAGGTCATCTGGTTGCGGCCCGCCCGGGTCGATTGGTCGCGGACGGACACGGGCACGCTGGCGACCAGGGGGAGCTCCGACAGCGCGTCGCGGTCCTGCAGATACTGCCGCAGCGCCCCCGCGCACATCGCCGTCACGACGTCGTTGACCGTCACGCCGAACCGGCGCTTGACGGTCTTCACGTCCTCGAGGTCCACGCTGGTCAGGGCGATGTTGCGGCGCCGGGTGAACGTGCCGTTGAACGCCGTCTGGGGTGCGGCGAACGGTGCCGCCATCGTCTGCCCACCACCACGCGCACGCAACACGGTTTGCGCCAGGGTCAGCGCCGTCGACGGCACGACTCTGGCCAGACGCCAGGGCCGCAGTGCCGCGCCGATCAGCCCGGTGGCGGCGATCAGCAGCGGATTCGCCGCGCCGATGCGCTCGGCCGGTTTCGGTGGGGCGGCGTCGGGCGTGGCGCTGCACAACTGCGCCAGCAGGTTGGCTCCACCCACGCCGTCGACCACCGCGTGGTGGATCTTGAGGACGACGGCCAGCGCGTCGCTACCGTGCAGGCCCTCTATCACCCACATCTCCCACAGCGGACGATCTCGATCAAGCGAAAGCCCGGCGACGTGGCCGCAGATGTCCGCTAATTCTTTGGGCCCTCCGGGCGAGGGCAGGGCGACGCGGTGCAGGTGGCGAGACAGGTCGAAACGATCGTCGTCCACCCACACCGGATGATCGAAGTTCAATTGGTTGTCGGCCAGCTTGAGGCGGAATTCGGGCACCGCGTCCAGCCACACCGACAGCGCCTTCTGGAAGCGTTCGAACGTGTAGCCCCCCGGCATCGTAGTCGGGTCCATCTCCAGGACGCAGCAAACATTCAAAGGTTGCGTCGGCGATTCCAGATATAAGAAGAACGCGTCTAATCCACTAAGTCGTTGCATACTGCTCGTCTCTGTTGCGCGGCCATGACCGCTGGTCACGTGACCGGCGGTCACCCCGGAGCTGCTGCGGGGACGCGCCATCAGGGCGACCGCAATCTTTGATGTGACTCTTATCTGTAGCCGTTGAGGCCGTTTCGGCAAACATTCCGCCGGTGCATCGCCAAGATCGCCGCCCCGCGGCCGCGCAGCGCCGGGGCGGTTGCCGTCATCGCCTCGTTCCGGGATTCCCGCGGGCCATCGCCGAGTCCGGTGCCGCCCAGTCTGTCGAAACCTTGCGGTGCTTGATCAGCCAGGTTTCATCCTCGGGTACCAGGATGTCGCGGTAACGGCCGTAGTGGTCGAGCCCGATGTGGGTGACCGCGGTGAAATAGGAATCGACCCGGGCCCGCCCGGGCGCCACCTCGACGAACAACACGTTCGTGACGTTATGCCGCACAAGGGGTTTCACGTCGGCTGCTGCGGGGATCTTTCCGGTGACGCCGCTCAAGAAAGCCGCGATCTCCCGACGTCCGCGCAGCGGTTCGAAACCACGTATTTCGAGGATGCCGTCCGTGCAGAAAGTGCCCGCCAGACCGTCGAGTCGTCCGGCGTCACCCGACCAGTTGTAGCGCGCCAGGGTGTCCCGGATCCGCTCGCGGGCGATCAATTCCCACATCTCCACCGTCGCGACTCCTCACCTGGGTATGACGGAGCCTAGTAGCGCCAGTGTTTTTACCGACGTCCGCACTCGAGAATCGCGCCGGCAGTTGCCCTTTCGCGGTCGCGTTACCTGACGATGTGGGGCCGGAAACCGTACCGGGCCGTGGGCGTGACCCCGTTCAGGTCGAAGACGGCAATCAGGGCACGCAGCAACGCCGGCGACCAGTCTTCCCAGGGCTGCGCGTCAACGCGATCGAGCAGCTCACCGCGCAGGTATTCGATGCCCGCGGGCTGCTGATGGTCGGTGCTCAACTAGCCGATTCCTTCCGGGTTACGTGCTGGTGCTTTGACGTTAGGGCGGGCGCAGCACGCATGTACAGTCGACTGGCCAAATTCAAATCTGTCTCGGACGCCGGCGGCGGCGGGCCCCTGGCTGAGCAAGAATCTGTTCACCACTTCCGCTACCCACGGTAGCGGAATACAGTGGGTGGATGAGACCGGGCGAAGACGGTACGCACCTACGCACGTGTCCGTTGTGTGAAGCCATGTGCGGCTTGGCAATTCACGTCGAGGGCGGCCCCGAAAACGGAAAAGTCACCAGCATTCGCGGCAACCGCGACGACGTTTGGAGCCGCGGACATCTATGCCCCAAAGGCACCTCGCTTGCGGCGCTGCACGACGATCCGGACCGCATCCGCCAGCCGATGATCAAGGTCGACGGCAAGTGGCGGGAAGTCAGCTGGGACGCGGCGTTTCGCCGCTGCACCGAGCTCTTGACCCCGGTGATCGAGAAGTACGGCATCAAGGCGGTCACCGCCTACACCGGAAACCCGCTGGCGCATTCGTTCTCGCTGGCCCGCTACGCGGGCGTGCTGATGGGCATGTCCGGCATGCCGGTCACGTATTCGCCCGGCACGGTCGACCAATGGCCGAAAAACCTGTCCTCGCATCTGATGTACGGGCGGTGGTGGAACTTCCCGGTCCCCGACATCGAACGCACCGACCTGCTGGTGATCATGGGCGCCAACCCGGCCGCGTCACAGGGTTCGCTGTTGGCCGCGCCCAACGTCATGAACCTGATCGACGGGATACGCAACCGCGGCAAGGTGATCGTGATCGACCCGGTGCGAACCCTGACCGCCGCGCGCGCCGACGAGTGGCTTCCCATCGTGCCGGGAACCGACGCGGCCCTGTTGCTGGCCGTCGCACACACCCTGTTCGGCGAAGACCTCGTCAACCCTGGCCCGCACGTCGACGGTGTCGGCACCGTGCGGCGCGCCGTCGCGGACTGGCCACCCGAACGGGTCAGCGCCGTCACGGGCATCGACGAGGACCGCATTCGCCGGCTGGCCCGCGAGCTGGCCGGCACCGAGAAATCGGTGTTATACGGCCGAATCGGCCTGTGCAACCAGGAGTTCGGCAGTCTGGCCAGCTGGCTGGTCGACGTCGTCAACATCCTCATCGGGCATTTCGACACCCCCGGCGGGGCGATGTTCCCCAAACCGGCGGCATGGTCGATCACCACCGAACCGCTGCCCGGACTCGAGGGCGGTGCGCCGGAATTCGGTCGTTGGCACACTCGGGTCCGCGGCGCCAAGGAGGTGCTCGGCCAGGCCCCGGTGTCGTGCATGGCCGAGGAGATCGCCACACCGGGTGATGGGCAGCTCAAGGCACTGATCACGGTCGCGGGAAATCCGGTGCTGTCCACCCCCGCCGGGGACAAGCTCGACGAAATACTGCCGATGCTGGAAGCGATGATCTCCGTTGACCTTTGGCTCAACGAGACGACGCGGCACGCCGACGTGATCCTGCCCGGCCTGTCCCCGCTCGAGCAGCCGCACCACGACGACCTGATCCTGCTCTTCGCCATCCGCAGCATCGCGAATTATTCTGCGCCGGTATTCGATCCGGGCGATCGCCCGCACGAATGGGAGATCCTGATCCGGCTGACCGGCCTGTGCACCGGAACCCCCGCCGAAGACGTCGATGTCGCCGCGATCGACGACGGCTTCTTCGATTATCTGGCCTTCACCAAAGGGCTCGACGGGGAACAGATCCGCAAGCTGTACGAGCGCGGCGGCCCGGAACGAATGCTCGACCTCACATTGCGCACCGGGCCCTTCGGCGACCAGTACGGCAAGAACCCGGGTGGGCTCACCCTGGACCTGCTCAAGGCCAACCCGAACGGCATCGACTTCGGGCCGATGGTGCCGCAACTGCCCGACCTGCTTGGCACGCCCGACAAGAAGATCCGGCTCGCCCCGCAGTATCTGCTCGACGACCTGCCGCGGCTCGCCGCGCGCATGGATCGCCCCGCCGAGCCGCTCGTCCTCGTGAGCCGGCGGCACCTGCGATCCAACAACAGCTGGCTGCACAACGTGCCCGCGCTGATGAAGGGGAAAGACCGGTGCACGTTGCTGATTCACCCCGACGACGCGGCCCGGTGCGGCGTCACCGACAACGAGATCGTGACCGTGAAATCCGAGGCAGGCGAGATCAAGGTTCCGGTCGAAATCACCGACTCCATCAAGCCCGGTGTGGTGTCGATGCCGCACGGCTGGGGGCACGGCAAGCCGGGCACCCGCATCTCGGTCGCCAACGACTCGCCCGGCGCGAACACCAATGTGCTGTCCCCGCCGACGTTCGTCGACGAGCCGTCCGGCAACGGGGTGCTCAACGGCATCCCGGTCACGATCATCGACGATCAAGCCCGATTCCGGCCGGCGCCGACCACCTGAGCCGGTGCCCCCCCGATCAGGGGTCAATGGGCCGATTTGTCCACTGGCGGTCGGGCCGGCGCGTGGACCGGAACCATCCGCCGGCAGCCCCGGTACCGCCGTCGGTGGGGATGACGTGGCCGGTGACGAAGCCCGAGAGATCCGAAGCCAAGAACAGGATGACCCTGGCCTGATCCTCGGGCAGGCCCATCCGCCCGACGGGGACCCATTGCGGCCATTGCGTCTGTTCGTCGGCCGAAAGCCATTGCGAATACGGCACTTGCAGGGATTCGGTGACGTCGGGCGCGATGGCGTTGACCCGCACGCCGTCGTTGCCCACTTGAACCGCGAGGCTGCGAGTAAACGCGTTGACGGCGGATTTGAAGGCGGCATACACCGGGTCCTCCGGGTAGCCCCGCAGCCCCTCGACCGACGAGACGTTCACGATCGCACCCGTGCGCCGCTCGACCATAGCCGGCAGAAACGCATGCGTCAGCAGGAAGACGTGGTGCAGGTTGATCCGGTACAGCTCGTCCCACAGCTGCGGGTCGGTGTCGACGAAATTTCCGGGATGGCGCAACCAATGGCCCACGTTGTTGACCAGCACGTCGACCCGGCCAGACCGGTCGAGCACGGTGCGGGCCAAGCGGGCGACCTGGCCGGGGTCTCGGACGTCGGTGACCACGGCTGAAGCCGACCCGCCGGATTCGGTGATCGAGGCGGCCGTCGCGCTGGCGAGGTCGGCGTCGACGTCGGCGATCACCACATCGGCACCATGTTGGGCGAACAACTCCGCGGTCGCCGCGCCGATGCCCCCAGCGCCGCCCGTGATGACCGCCACCCGGTCGGTCAGCAGCGGTTCCGCGGGTTTAGCGTGTGCCATCGCTCATATATAGGCCATTCGGGGACCTCAACAACAGCCGTTTCGGTCCGCGCAGACCCGCGCGGCAGCCCCTAGAAAGATGAACGGGTGATACCCGTCTCTGCAGCCAGCAAACAGTGATCTACACAACATTTCTCGCGCGTTAATTTGCAGTTAACCACCAACGATGGCGGGTATCCGCCCCCCACTTAGGAGGTTGACATCGATGGCGAGCACGGCCGAACCGACACATATTCTGCCGAGTGTGGCGATGACGCGGCGCGTCCATCACCGTCATAGTCCGCAGTCGGTTGCCGTTGGGCTGGCCAGTCGGTTCATCGTGAAAAACACCGTCCGCGCGTGGGCCATGACGCCGAACCTGCACTGGCCGTTCGAGTACGTGGACGGAGTCGCGGGTCTGGTCCCACAATTCGGGTCAAAAGCGAGGATCGAGCGGGTGCGGTTGGACCATTGCGCCGCCGAATGGGTTCGCGCTCCCGGCGTGTCGGGGGAGCGGGCAATCCTGTATCTACACGGTGGCGCGTTTTTGACCTGCGGCCTCAACACCCACCGCTCGATGGTGACCCGCTTGTCGCAGGCGGCCGACGCCGCCGTGCTCACCGTCGCTTACCGCAAGCTGCCCGCGCATCACATCACCGACGCCATCGACGACGGCATCAGCGGCTTGCGCTGGCTGCTGGATCACGGCTTCGACGGCGACCAGATAGTCGTGGGCGGCGACTCCGCGGGCGGATACCTGGCGTTCATGACCACGTTCCTGGCGATCCAGGAGGGAATCGTGGAACCGGCCGGAGTCGCGACCGTCTCGCCGTTCACCGACACCGATCCGGTGCGAAAACTCAAGCACCGCAACGCGCGAAAGTGCTCGATGTTCACCCGCCGGGCCTTCTCGCGGTTCGCCCAATTCCTCGACAGCGCACAGGTGGTGGAAGGCCGGGGCGACTCCACGGTCGCCTCCCCGGTGGACGCCGATCTGTCCTCGTTACCGCCGGTGATGATCCACGCCAGCTCGGACGAGTTGCTGCTCGCCGATGCCGAGCTGATGGCGAAGCGCTTGGAAGCCAGCGGGATCCATTGCGATCTGCACCTGTGGGACGGCCAGATCCACGACTTCCCGATAGCGGCCGACATCTTGCCCGAGGGCAGGCGTGCAATCAAATACCTGGGGGACTTCGTCAAGGACGTCACCGGCGCCCGCGCCAAGGTCCTCAGCATGCGCAGCCTGCGCAATGCCGCGGTGGCCGGTTGAAGGCGTCGAAAGTAACTGCACCGCAGGCGCTTCCCGCGGCGATGCGGTTGGGGGCAACAGTGCCCGACGAACAACCCCGCGCATGAGCCACGCCGCTGCCGTTACAGTTGGTCCTGATGACTTCACCAGCCCCGCCTGCGCTGACCGTGCGCTACGAGGGATCCGAACGCACCTTCGCGCCGGGCAACGATGTGGTGATCGGGCGTGACCTTCGCGCCGACCTGCGAGTTGCCCATCCGCTGATCTCCCGCACCCACCTGATCGTGCGGTATGACCAGGGCCGATGGATCGCCGTCGACAATGGCAGCCTCAACGGCCTCTACGTCCACAACCGGCGCGTCCCGGCCGTCGACATCCAGGATGGGCTGCGGGTCAACGTCGGCAATCCGGACGGCCCGGCGCTCACCTTCGAGGTCGGCCGCCACCAGGGCTCGGCCGGGCGGCCCCCGCTGACGACGTCGATACCGATCGTCAGCGACCCCGCCGCATCGCGGGCACGGGCGCCCCAGAGTCTGCCAGGGGCCACGCAGTACCCCGGCCAGCCGCAGCAGCCGGCGTCCGCCTCGTTCCGGCACCCCATCCATCCGCCCACCACGGCGCAGCCGAGTCAGCCGGCCGGCGCAGCCACGCCGAGCTATTCGTCCGAGCCGCCGCCGCGGCCCGCGACCAGCGGTCCGCCGAGCCCGCCACCGAGCGGACCCCAACCCGCCCCCCAGAT
>NZ_JCALEJ010000017.1:0-98043 GCF_059813315.1 Mycobacterium sp. NGS11 | reverse complement strand
CCGCCGCCTGCAACGGGCTGGTCGGCCTCAAGCCCAGCCGGGGGTTGGCGCCCTACGGCCCACAGACGGGTGAACAGCTGCTGGGCATGGCGACCCAGGGAGTCGTGTCGCGCACCGTGCGCGACAGCGCGGCGCTGCTCGACGCGATCATCGGACCCGACCCGAGCGCAGCCTACCGAGTCGCGTTGCCCGACAAAGCGTTTGGCGAACAGATCAAACTCCGCCCGCAGACGCTGAGAATCGGCTACTCGGCGCGCTCGGCGATCAACGCTCGGCCGCACCGTGAGGCCGTCGCGGCGGTCGAAAGCGCCGCGGCGCTTCTTCGCGAGCTCGGCCATCAGGTCGAGGAGGTCGCGCCGCCGTACGACGACGCTGCGCTGGGGCGTGACTTTCTGACCATCTGGTTCGGCCAGCTACACCAGCAGGTCGCCGACATCAAACAGCGAACCGGTGCGCGCGACAGCGACTTTGAGGCCGACACCTTGGCCATCGCCGAACTGGGCCGGTCGGGCGGTGTGCTGCCAGTGATCTCCGCACTGGAGAATCGGAACGACTACATCCAGTCGCTGGCCGCGTTTCACGCGAGCTACGACTTCTTCTTGACCCCTACGTTGGCCACCCCACCGATTGCGGTCGGTGCGACGACGACGTCGGCCCCGTTGCAGCGGGTGGCCCGCCTGGTCAGCCGGGTCCACGCCGGAAAACTCATGGGGCTCAGCGGAATCCTCGATGACCTCATCCAGGAGAGTCTGGGCTGGGTGCCCTATACGCAGCTGGCGAACCTCACCGGCCGCCCGGCGATCAGTGTGCCGCTGCATTGGACGGATGCCGGACTGCCGCTGGGTGTGCAGTTCGTCGGAAAGCTCGGCGCAGACGGCGATCTGCTGCAGCTCGCAGCGCAACTCGAAGAGGCGCGCCCCTGGGCCCACCGGCATCCCGCACCTGCGGACCCGAATTAGCCTGTCGTTGAGGGCTTTACGTGGTAGGCCCGGCGTCTTCGGTACCGCGCTGGCCTCGCCACAGGCTGGCGAAGCGCCGGGCGATGTCGCCGAGGCGACCACCCCCGTGTTGCGAAGCCTTGATGCGGCCGAGGGTTTCTCGTCCCTCGTTCGCGTAGTCCTTGACGGTTTCGTCGCCTTCCTCGGCGCGCATATCTGCTCTCCAATCGTGTTGGCTACTCCGGCGCCTGGCGCTCGGGTGGTTCGGACGGCGTCAAGCGCTCGGGCGGTTCTGCCGGCGTGACCCGTTCGGGCGTTTCCGTCGGCGTCAGCCGCTCCGGCGTCTCGCCGGGACTGCCCGGTTGCACCGGCTCCGAATCTGCCGGCCGCCCCGCCGGAGACGGCCTGAGGCGTGTGTCGATCATGCTCAGTCCTTCGCTCGGCTCATGGCCGCGTACCCGCCGTACCCGGGCAGCCAAACGCCCGAGGCGGTATCCGATCGGCCGCGATGACGAATCCCGGCCGCGCGCCGAAGCCACTGGATTCCCCGCTTACACTCCAACCGTGGTCAATCCGGCGCGAGCGAAACCGCTGGTCGTCGGCGCCGCCGTCGTCGTACTGCTTGCCGTCCTCGCCGCACCCGTCAAGCAGCGCTGCGGTGCGCCGGACTTTGCCTGTGCGTCGACGCTGGATAACGACGGCAACGTCCGCTACTACTACGAGATCGAACCCGTCGGCGTCTACCTCGCGGAAATCGTCACCGGCACCAACATCGCGCTCTTTTACAGCGCGGGCGAGGACCTGGTCAAAGCCCGGTAGCGACGGAGCGGTGGCGGTCTCCGGCGCCGCATCCGCTGGGTAACAAGTTCGGCTCGATCCGGGCGGCGACGTGACCGGCCCGAGACCCGCAGGAGACCGTCGCGGCGGCGGCCGCGCTGAACCTGCTGGTAGAGCCGATGGGACGAGCGCGAATCGCTCCTGGTCGGCTCGACAAACGCGCCTGCGGAGAGCCTGTGACGGGTGCTCTCGATTGGAGGCTTCACAGCAAGCTAACGCATACTTGTCACCATGCTTGAAGCGACATCGCCGCAGGGCACCGTTGTGGTGCCTGGTGATGCGCTGGGCGTGGGCAGAGGTTTGTGATGGCCCGCTCGGGCGGCGCACATCGTCGTCATCGAGCCGTCCGTCAACCCTCCCGTTTCCGCAAGGGGCTGACGCGCACCCTGGGCGCGCTCGTCTCCGTTGCCGCCGTGGGGCTCACCGGGGCGGGGTACTACGTGGCGCATGGCGCGCTGGGCGGTATCACCGTGTCGAACGCCCTGCTGCCCGACGATCCGCGTTCCAGCGGCGACAACATGAACATCCTGCTGATCGGGCTGGATTCGCGTAAAGACCAGGACGGCAACGACCTGCCCAACTCGATCCTGAAGCATCTGCACGCCGGCGATTCCGACGACGGTGGCTACAACACCAACACGATGATCCTGGTGCACGTCAGCGCCGACAACAAAGTCGTCGCCTTCTCGATCCCCCGCGACGACTGGGTGCCTTTCACGGGCGTCCCGGGTTACAACCACATCAAGATCAAAGAGGCGTACGGGCTGACCAAACAATACGTCGCCCAAAAGCTGGCCAGCCAGGGCGACAGCACGCAGAAGGAACTGGAGACCAAGGGCCGCGAGGCCGGCCGGGCGGCGACGCTGCGCGCGGTGCGAAACCTGACCGGCGTTCCCATCGACTACTTCGCCGAGATCAATCTGGCCGGTTTCTTCGATCTGGCACAGACTCTCGGCGGCGTCGATGTATGCCTGAACCACCCCGTCTACGACGAGTATTCGGGCGCGGACTTCCCCGCCGGCCGGCAACGGCTGGACGCGTCCGAGGCGCTGTCGTTCGTCAGGCAGCGGCACGGCCTGGACAACGGCGACCTGGACCGCACCCACCGGCAGCAGGCGTTCATCTCTTCGGTCATGCAGGAGCTGCAGGCCGCGGGCACCTTCACCAACATCGACAAGCTGAAGAACCTCATGGCGGTGGCGCGCAAAGACGTGGTGCTCTCGGCGGGCTGGAACGACGACATGATCCAGCGGCTCGGCGGGCTGGCCGGCGGCAACGTCGAGTTCCGGACCCTGCCGGTGGTGCGCTACGACAACATCGACGGCCAGGACGTCAACATCGTCGACCCGGCGGCGATCAAGGCCGAGGTGGCCGCGGCGATCGGCGCCGACACGCCGACGACCGCGCCGAGCACCACCGCCGTCAAACCCGATCCGTCCACCGTCGTCGACGTGGTCAACTCCGGCGCCATGAGTGGTCTGGCCACCCAGGTCTCGCGCGCGCTGAAAAAGAAGGGCTTCACGCCGGGCCAGGTGCGCGACCGCGAATCGGGCGACCCGACCACCACGACGGTGGAGTACGGCGCGGGTGCCCAGACCGATGCGCTCAGCCTGGCCGGCATGCTCGGCGTGGACGCGCCCAAACAGCCGAGTCCCGGCGTCGCGGCCGGACACATCCGGCTGACCGTGGACACCAGTTTCTCGATGCCCACCGCCGACGAGACCCAGATGGACGACACCACGAGCACCAGCTCCAGCACGACGTCGGCCAAGGCCAAGAGTTACTACTACAACGGGACGACCACGACCTATCCGACGCCCGATCAGGGGAAGCCGATCGACGGCGGCGGCGTCCCGTGCGTCAACTGACCAGGCGATCGCAACCGCGGCGGGTCGCCACCGTCAGGCGTGGGTGCCGCCGTCGATCCGGATCTCGGTACCGGTGATCCACGCGCCGTCCTCGGACACCAGCATGGCGATGACGCCGGCGATCGCGCCGGGCTCGGCCATGCCGGCACCGCTTGACTCCACCGTCGTCGGCAGGATCGGCATCAGCCGGGGAAACAGCGACCAGTCGGCGTCCTTCGGAATGTAGCCGCCGGTGGCGTCGGTGATCCCGGACTTGATGCTGCCCGGCGCCACGCATGCCGCGCGCAGACCCTGCTTGGCATATTCGAGCGCCAGCGAGTGGGTGAACGCCTGGATGCCGCCCTTGCTCGCGGCGTAGGCGGCCATGTATGGGTGGGCGAACGAGGCCGACGTCGAGCTGAAGTTCACGATCGCGCTGCGCGGATTCGCCAGCAGGGACGGTAGCGCCTCTCGGACCACCAGGAAGGTGCCGGTCAGGTTCACGCCGACGATCTGGTTCCAGAGGTCGAGGCTGGTCTCGTGGGTGTGCGCGGCCCGCAGGATGCCGGCGGCGTTCACCAGCGAGTCGAGCCCACCCAACTGCTCGACCGCCAGGCGCACGCCGTCGATCACCGACTCCTCGTTGCCGACATCCATCGGCATGGTGGTGAGCCGGTCGGCGGTGCCGGCCTCGTCGGCCTGCGCACGGGTGCGGTCCAAGCCGTCGGCGGCGACGTCCGAGGCCGCGACGGCGGCACCCTCGTCGAGCAGGCGCAGCGCGGCGGCCTGGCCGATGCCCGACGCGGCGCCCGTCACCAGGATCCGCTTGCCCTCAAGCCTTTTCACAGCGATCCTCCCGGCTCAGACCACTCCGCGCAGCGCGTCGGCGCCGTACATCTGTTCCATCATCGACGAGTAGTCCGGGCCGCGGCGCAGCATGTGTCCGCCGTCGACGTTGATGCACTGGCCGGTGATCCAGGTTGCGGCGTCGCTGAGCAGGAACATCGCCAGGTTGGCGACGTCCTCGACCTCGCCGACCCGCGGCAGCGGCGTGCAGAGTGCGTAGTCGCCGCTGATCTCGGGTGACTGGATCACGCTCGCGTCGACCAGATCGGTCCGGATCAAACCCGGTCGAATGCTGTTGACCCGCACCCACGACGGGCCGAGCTCGTCGGCGGCCAGCATCATCATGTGGTCGATCGCCGACTTGGTGACCCCGTAGGGCCCGAACCAGCGGTGGGTGTTGCTGGCCGCGATCGACGAGATCCCGACGAACGAGCCGCCACCGCCCCGCACCAACTCGCGGCTCACATGCTTGAGGACGTACATGGTGCCGTTGACGTTGAGGTCGACGGTGTTTCGCCACGCCTCCGAGTCGGTGTGGGTGATCGGGCCGACGGTCAGCGAGCCGCCCGCGCAGTGCACCGCGCCATGCAGCCGGCCGCGCCAGGCCGTCGCGGCGTCCACCGCACGGACCACCTCGTCCTCATTGGTGACATCGGCGGGCTCGTAGCGGATCGAGCCGCTCCCGGGGAGCGCCTCGATCTCCTTCACGGCCGCCGCAAGGCGATCAGCGTTGCGGCCGACGATCATGACCGAGGCCCCGCCCGCGACCAGCCCGGCGGCCACGCCCTTGCCGATCCCGCTACCGCCGCCGGTGATCAGATATGTCCGGTCTTCGAAAGACAGCTGCACGCGAGGCCCTTTCAAACTGGAACAAGTTCTAGCTATAGAAGCATGTCCGCTCGGGGCGAATATCGCTACCCCCGGTCTCGTTAGGCTTTTGCGGCGCGGCGCTACGGCGTGTCGCGGCGCGCCAGCTTCGTCGGCTTCGCGTTACGCCAGTCCTCGACGTGCGGGGGCTGGCCAACCGGCCAACGGTTCTCGTTGAACGCCGCCCAGTGGGCATGCCCCAGCAGGTGCACGTGGAACGCGTGCCGCAGCGCCTCGGTGTAGCCCATCGCGTCGGAGGCGGCGTTGACCGAATCCTTGATGAGCAGCGACGCCATCGTGGGCCGTTCGGCGATGCGTCGCGCGAATTCGAGTGTCTTCTCCTCTAATTCGTCTACAGCGAAAACCTTGGACACCATACCCAGTCGGTGCGCCTCGTCCGCGTCGATCGAATCCCCGGTCAGCAGAAGCTCTTTGGCTTTTCGTGGTCCGAATTCCCAAGGGTGGGCGTAGTATTCGACACCCGGCATTCCCAGCCGGACCGCGACGACGTCGCTGAACTTTGCGTTGTCGGCCGCGACGATGAGGTCGCACGCCCAGATCAGCATCAAGCCGGCCGATATCGCGTTCCCCTGCACCTGGGCGATGGTGATCTTGCGCAGATCGCGCCAACGGCAAGTGTTTTCGAAGAAGTAGTGCCACTCCTGGTGGTACAGCTTCTCCATGATCGGCTCGAGCGTGGCCCCGCGCGAGCGGAAGCTGGGATGCTGCCCCGGCCCCGGTGCGCGCTCGGCCAGGGCCTGCTCGGAACCCAGGTCGTGGCCGGCGGAGAAGTTTCTGCCGCGCGCCGCCAGGATCACCACGCGAACCGTGTCGTCGGCCTCGGCCCGGCCGAATGCCTCGTCGAGCTGGACCAGCAGGAGCCGACTCTGCGCGTTGTGGGCGTCGGGCCGGTTCAGCCAAATCCGGGCGATGCGGCCCTCATCGAGGGTCTCGTAGGCCACCAGCTCCGGAGAGTTGGCGTCGGCCGCGCCGGTGTCGGCTTGCTCGGAGACTGTCATTCCGCCCACCTCGTTCGTCGTTGAATTGGCCTTGTTTACACATTACGGCCAGTGTGTAACCGGGTCCGCGCTGGGGTGATCGGCCGACGGGCCTACCGTCCGGCGCTCTCGGGCCGCCGGGGCAGCGGCAGCAGGCGGTGGTCGCGGGTGAACACCAGCCGGACGATGCCCATCGCGACGACCACGGTGGTGGCGGCAACCGAACCCAGGATCAAGAACATCACCACGGCCTGCACCAGCACGGCCTGCAACGGCGGCACCCCCGCGAGGATGAGACCGGTCATCGCGCCCGGCAGGAACACCAGGCCGGTGGCCTTGGTCGTCTCGATCTGCGGAGATATGGCCGAGCGCAAGGCGATTCGCAGATACGGTGACGCGGCCTGCCGCGACGGCTGACCCAGCGCGAGGCGGGCTTCGACCTCGTCGCGCTTGTCGCGCAGCTCGTCGACCAGCCGCCGAGCCACCAGCACCATGGCGGTCATCGAGTTGCCGATCATCATCCCGGCGATCGGCACCAGGGTGCGGCCCTGCAGCGGGAACACCCGCAGGCCGAAGATCACCCCCAGCGTCACCAGCGCCGCGCCGGCGAACGCGGCCACGGCCAGCGGCGCAAAGCGCGGCACCTCCGGCGCCCGGCGGCGGGCGACATCCCCGGCGTAGGCCACCATCCCGGCAACCCAGGCCCACGACCACCACAGCGACCGGCCCGGTTCGAACAGCAGCGTCAGCGCCCCGCCCACGAGCAGCAGCTGCACCAGCGCGCGGGCCGCGGCCCACAGCAGCTGCCGCTCCAAACCCAGTCGCCGCCACAGCGAAATCCCGGCCGCGAAGGCCACCAGGACCAGCGACGTCGCCAGGCCCACCCAGCCGACCGGACCGTTCATGACGCGACCGAGCCATCGCCGGGATTGGCGGCGACGGGGCCCAGCCCCACGCTGCGGCCGAACTCCAGGCGCAAGACCCGGTCGGCCGCGCGTCGCACCTGCGCCACGTTATGGGTGACCCACAGGACCGGGGTCCCGTCGGCGGCCAGTTCGCGCACCGCGCGCTCGATGACCTCGGCGGCCTCGGTGTCGACCGCGGAGGTGGGTTCGTCCAGCAGCAGCACCTGCGGCCGCGCCATCAGGGTGCGAGCCAGGCACACGCGTTGCGCTTCGCCGCCCGAGAGCTCGGCCACGTCACGCCCCAACCACGACCCCGTCAGCGCCACCCGAGCCAGCGTCTCCCGCATCCGCGCGTCGGTCGCGTCCGGGTCGGCGGCCCGCAGGTTGTCGGCGACCGTGCCGGGAAAGGGAGTCGGACGCTGAAAGCACATGCCCACCCGGCGGCGCAGCGACAGCGGGTCGAGGCCGGTGATGTCCGACCCGTAGAACGAGGCCCGCCCACTCGTCGGCAGCTCCAGCCGGTTGCACAGCCGAAGCAGGGTCGATTTGCCGGCGCCCGACGGTCCACACACGGCCGTCACACCGTGACCCGGAATGGCGGCGGTCAGCCCGTCGAGAGCGCGCACGCCCTGGCGCTCCACGACGACATCGAAAAACTCGAACACCCTGTCGCTATCGGCGTCCTGATCGACCACCTGCTTATGGTGCATCACCGGGGCGCGCAGTCCATGGTCTCTTCGCGAGCGGCGCGGCGAATCCGTGCAAACCAGCCATAACCGCTCCTAGAGCCCGTTAGCTGGTGAGACGGCCTGCGACCGGTCATCCGCGTCGCCTACAGTTAAGTCATGCCTACAAAATCTGATCCCGGCGAAATCGGCGATGTCGAGCCGGTGGCCGACGACACTGCGAGCCAGGCCAGGCGGGTCGTCGCGGCGTACGCCAACGACGCCGACGAATGCCGGGTCTTTCTGTCCATGCTGGGTATTGGACCTGCGAAACTCGACGCGTAAATGTCTCCCGGGGGAGGGCGAAGCTCGAAGGCAGCCGATTTCGGGAATTCCGACTTCGTCGTAGTCGCCAACCGCCTGCCGGTGGACCAGGAGCGCCTGCCCGACGGCAGCACCGCGTGGAAACGCAGCCCCGGGGGACTGGTCACCGCCCTCGAGCCGCTGCTGCGTCGCCAGCGTGGGGCGTGGGTCGGCTGGCCTGGAACCATCGACGAGGACACCGACCAGGATGCCGAGCCCATCGTCCAGGAAGACCTGGAGCTTCGACCGGTCAAGCTGAGCGCCGACGACGTCGCCGAATACTACGAGGGTTTCTCGAACGCCACCCTGTGGCCGCTGTATCACGACGTCATCGTCAAGCCGATCTACCACCGCGAATGGTGGGAACGCTACGTCGCCGTCAACCGCCGCTTCGCCGAAGCCACCTCGCGCGCCGCCGCGAAAGGCGCGACGGTCTGGGTGCAGGACTACCAGCTGCAGCTGGTCCCCAAAATGCTGCGCGAACTGCGGCCCGACCTGACCATCGGTTTCTTCCTGCACATCCCCTTCCCGCCGGTCGAGCTGTTCATGCAGATGCCCTGGCGGACCGAGATCGTCGAGGGGCTGCTCGGAGCCGACCTGGTCGGATTCCATTTGCCCGGCGGTGCACAGAACTTCCTGTTCCTGGCCCGACGGCTGACCGGGGCCAACACCTCACGCGGAGCGGTGGGAGTGCGCTCACGGTACGGCGAGGTGGAACTCGAGTCCCGGGTGGTCCGGGTGGGCGCCTTCCCCATCTCCATCGACTCCAGTTCCCTCGACCAGGCGGCCCGTCATCGCGACATCAAGCGGCGCGCCCGCGAGATCCGGGCCGAGCTGGGCAACCCCCGCAAGGTGCTGCTCGGCGTCGACCGGCTCGATTACACCAAGGGCATCGACGTTCGGCTGAAGGCCTTTTCGGAGTTGCTCGCCGAAGGCCGCGCCAAACGCGACGACACGGTGCTGATACAGCTCGCGACACCAAGCCGCGAACGGGTGGACAGTTATCAGCACCTGCGCAACGACATCGAACGCCAGGTCGGCCACATCAACGGGGAGTACGGCGAAGTCGGGCATCCGGTGGTGCACTACCTGCACCGCCCGGTCCCGCGCGACGAACTCATCGCGTTCTTCGTCGCCGCCAACGTCATGCTCGTCACCCCGCTGCGCGACGGGATGAACCTGGTGGCCAAGGAGTATGTCGCCTGCCGCAGCGATCTCGGCGGTGCGCTCGTCCTGTCCGAATTCACCGGCGCCGCAGCCGAACTCCGGCAGGCGTATCTGGTCAACCCGCACGACACCGAAGGCGTCAAGGACACGATCGAGGCCGCGCTGAACCAATCCGCCGAAGACGGGCGCCGCCGGATGCGGTCACTGCGCCGCCAAGTTCTCGCTCACGACGTCGACCGCTGGGCGCGCTCGTTCCTCGATGCGCTCGCCGAATCCCGGCCCCATGCCGCCGATTAGCCCGCACACGCAAGAACCCATGGTGTTGGCGCCCAAACGCTGTGATACTCAGATGCAGCGTCGAGCGTGAAGGAGAGGGAATCACATGAAGCTCCGTCACGGGATGGCCGCCGGTGCCGGCATCTGCACGGCGATCGCGGCGGGAATCGCGCTGCAATCCGGTGAACCGGCGAAAGCGGTCGGACCGCCGGCGGACGGCACCTACAACTTCAACGAGGCGGGCGTGTCCGGGGTTACCTGGACCATCTCGGCGCTTTGCGATCAGCCCTCGGGCACCCGGAACATGAACGACTACAACGACCCGATCGTGTTCGCGATGAACTGCGCGCTGAACATCGTGAGTTCGACCCCCGAGCAGATCAGCGCCGCGGACAAGCTGCAGAACTTCAGCGGCCGGGCCCGGATGTCCAGCATGCTATGGACTTTCAAGGTCGACAAGGCCGACGGTGTCGCATGCCCGGGCGGTGGCACCGGACCCACCACGGAAACCTTCGCATTCAGCGACGAAACGATGAGCGGCACCCACACCACCATGCACGGCGCCGTGTGCGGCTTGCAGCCGGGCATGAAGAAGGAACCGTTCTCGCTGACGATGGTCGGTCCGCCACCCAGCCCGATCAATCGTTATCCGTTGTACTGCAATGGCATTGCGATGTGCTACTGACCTCGACCCGTCGGGCCTAGATCGGCGTGATGTAGGCGATCAGCCATTGCTTGCCGACCTTCTTGAAGTCCACCCGCAACCGGCTGCCGTCATACAACGGCTGGCGTGACTTGTCCGTCACGGTCCGGTTCATGAAGACCATCACCGATGCCGATTCCCGTTTGGCCGACATGACCCCCACGCCAACGACATTGGCCTGCACCACCACTTCGCGCTTCTTGGCCTCGGGGATGATCTGGTTGTTGGCGCTCTTCTGGAACTCTGCGCGGTAGTCGGGGGTCAACAACGGATACGCCGCCGACAGGCTCCGCTCGACGGTCTGGTAGTCGTACGCGAAGACCTCGGGAATCTCCTTGGCCGCCAACCCAGGCAGCACGGCGCGCGCCGCCTGTTCGCCGCGAGTCTGCACCCGGTCCCAGTACATCCAGCCGGCCACCGCCGACAGCCCGACGAACGCCACGGCCACGAGGTAACCCGCGATGACCAGCAGCCGGCGCCGCCATCGCATCAATTACCCCCGTCTGGATATTTCAAGTCGTAGCCGGTCATCTTCCCGGCATCGTCTTCGTGCACGATGACGCGCAAGCGATACGGCATCGACGGCTTGTTCACCCCGTCGATGTCGGCGACGGTGACGCGCACCGACACCAGCACCGACGCGTTATCGGTAACGGTGTCAACGCCTTCCAGCGCCGCGCCGTTGATGACGGCCTCCGACGTCGCATTGGTCGAGCGGAACAGCCCCTTGAGGTTCTCGACATTGTTGTTCGCACCGAGCATGCCGCGCAGCGGACCGCTGGTGCCGTTGACGAAGCGGTTCACGCTCTCGTCGATGTTGTCCTGCTTGTAGCTGAACATGTTGACCACCGTCTGGGTGGCGGTGTCGACGAAACGCTGTTCGCGCGCCTGCGCCGCGGTGGCGTGACGCTGCTGGGTCCACATGTATGCCAGGCCGGCGGCCAGCGCCCCGATCGCCAACACCGCCGCCGCGAACGAGATCCAGCCGACCAGGACACGATGCGGCTGCCGACGTGGCGGCGGCTTGATGGACTTCAAGGCCCGGACGGGTTTCGCCGACTGCTTCGGCGCGGTGGGCGCCTCGGTCTGGACCGTCGCGTCCTGCGCCGGCCCGCCCTTGGCCGGACCTGCCGCACGCGAAGCCCGTCGACGAACGCGCGGCGTGGTTGCCGGTTCGTCTGCCACGGCAGGGTCCATTACATCGGCCTTGGATCAAGCATGAGGTCCACCCAGTTCTCGGCGCCTGAGGTGCCAGTTGCGCCGGCCGCGAAGATACCAGTGCCGCCGGCCGGATCGATAAACGCGCCGGTCTTCTGGTCATACGTGGCGTAGGCAGGTCCGCTGGCCTGCGGTTGTCCGCCGGGCGGCGGCCCCCACGGCTTCTCCGGTCCGGGGCCGGCCGGCGGCGGGCTGATGCCCTCCGGTGCCGGGGGCGGGGGCAGCCACTTCGGGTACGGAAGCTGGGGCGGCACGGGGGGAACCCCGGGCGGCTGCCAGGACGTGAACGGCGGTGGCGGCCCGTTGTTGTTGGGCGGCGGCGGGTCGAATGCCGGCTGTTTGTTCGGCAACGGCCCCGGCCCGGGCGTCACGCCCGGGGGCGGCGGCCCGACGATGGGCGTGCCCGGGTCGGGCTCGGCGCCGGGCGGGATGTACGGGAAGTGGTTGGGCGGCAAGACGTTCAAGCCGTTGGTCACCGGCGTGTCGTACGGCACCGGCGGCCCGCGCCACGGGTTGCGGCCGATCGGCACAAAGCCCTTCGGGTCGCGACACAGCTGGATCGTCGGGGCGCGCTTTCCGGGGAATTCCTGGCACGGATAGTTGCGCGCGCCGCGCACGGTGCTCGGATCGTTCTGCGCCGTCTTGCAGTACATGTCCCTCGGCAGCTCGCGCACCGTCTCGTCGGCCGGGGTGCGCATCAGCGGCGGCGGCAGGAAGCCGACGGCGCACGGCGGCGGGTCGTTGAGGTCGAGCTTGAAGTCCAGCTTGGCGCCTTCGTCCTGCGGCCCACCGCCCGCTGCGGTGGTGATCGCGGCGAACAGCGCCGGCAAGACGACCAGCAGTTGCTCGATCGACTTGTGGTAGATGACGCCGACCCGGCCGAGGTTGGCCAGGCTGGCGGCCAGGGCCGGGAAGGAGGGGCGGATGCCCGAGAACGCGGTGCTGGCCTCGTCGGTGGCGCCGGGCGCGGTCGCCAGGGTGTCGCGGAGCTGCGGGTCGGCTTGACGCACCTCGGAGGTGAACCGCGCCAACCCGTCGGACAGCGACTTGATGTCACCGCCGGCACGAATCTGCGCCTGCAGGAACGGGCCGGCCTGATCGATCAACTGCGAGACCTGCGGATAGTTGGCGTTGGCCTCGTCCACCAGCAGCCGGGCGGACTCGAAGAGCCGGGCCAGCTCCGGACCTGAGCCGTTGGCCGCGATGAACGTCTCGTGCAGCAGCTCACGCAACCGGGTGTCGCCCAGGCTGTTGACCAAGGTTTCCGAGCGCTTCAGCAGCTCGGCGACGTCGCGGCCGATCCGGGTGTTCTGCCGCTCGATGCGAGATCCGTTGTGCAGCTTGCTGGTTGCAGGCGACCCGGGCGGCACCAGGTCGATGTACTGCTCGCCGACCGCCGACACACTCTTGACCGTCGCGGTGACGTTCGACGGGATGGCGGTGCCACTGTTCAGCCGCATGCCGGCGATGACGCCGTTGGGGCTCAGGCCCACCGACTCGACGCGGCCGACGGCCACGCCGCGGTAGGTGACGTTGGCGTTCTTGTACAGGCCGCCGCCGGCGACGAAATCGGCGCTCACGCCATAGGTTCCGATGCCGAACGTCGCGGGCAACCGCAGATAGAAGATGGCCATCACGGTCAGGGTGATGGCAGTGATCACCGCGAAGATCGCCAGCTGGATCTTGGTCAGTCTGTCGTGCATGTGCTTCCCGCCCCCTACTGTCCTGAAGCCGTGCCGGGCGGAATCTTGAACGGATCCGCGGCCTGTCCGGACAGGTTGGCCATCTCGCCGGTCAAGAAGTCCGGCGGGTTGAGGATCTCGTTCATGTGGGCCATGTTCGGGTCGAAATAGGCCGTCGTGAAGAAGGTTTCACCGAGGCGGCGCAGGGTGAGGTCGAAGGTGGTGAACACGTTGAGGTAGTCGCCACGCACGGCCTGCTTGATGCCGAAGTTGGGGAACGGGAACGTCAGCAACAACTGGAGCGAGGTGACGAAGTTCTTGCGGTTGTCGTTCAGCGCCTTGACCGCCGAGTAGAGGTCCTTCATGTCGGCGGCGAAGTCCACCTTGGTCTTTGCCAGGATGTTCGAGGTGACATTCGCCAGTTTGTGCAGCGCGCCGAAGGCCTCCACGATGTGGTCGCGGTTCTTGTTCAGCACGCGAATCGCCTCGGGCAGCGTGTCGAGCGCCCGGCCGAGGTTGTCCTTGTCGTGCGCCAGGCTCGCCGAGAATCGGTTCAATCCGTCGACGGCATCGATGATGTCGTTGACCTGACGGTTGAGTCCCGAGGTCAGTTCCGCGAGCCGGGGAACCAGGTCGACGAACTGGTCCTGCCGGCCGGCGACCGCGCGATAGGTCTCATCGGTGATCTCTTCCAGGGCACCGACATTGCCCTTGTTCACCACCACGCCGAGCGCCGAGAGCACCTCCTCGGTGGTGGGATAGCGACCGGTGTTGGCCTCCGCGATCTTCGACCCGTCCTTCAGCTTGCCCACGGCCGGCTTGTCCTTCGGGCGCGCCAGGTCGATGTGCATGGAACCGAGCAGCGACGTCTGGGCGACCGTCGCGGTCGAGTTGGCGGGCAGCACGACATTCTTGTCGAGCGCCAGTTTCACTGCCGCATAGAACGATCCGTCGGCGCGCTGTTCGGCCGAAATGCCGGCGACGCTGCCGACCGTGACATCGTCCACCATGACCGGAGAGTTCTGCGGCAGGGTCGCGACATCGGGCAGTTCGACGGTGATCGAATAGGCGCCGCTACCGTGGCCGGCGGTGCCGGGCATCGCCAGCGAGTTCAGCCCGCTGAATTGGCAGCCGGCCAGCAACATGGCGCCCGACGCCAATACGCCGACGCGCAACGACATTCGGTTCATCCGCCACCGCCCAGGTCGGCCGCGGGCCCGTTGGGCGCCTGGCCCGGCGCCGGCCCCGGCAGCGGGCCGAAGGCGCTTCCGGGCGCTGGCCCCGGCGCCGGAGCGGCGCCCGGCGCCGATTGGCCCGGCGCGGGGCCGGCCTGCGGGGCCGTCGGTACCAGCAGGGCCTGCAGATCCGCCGGGTTCTGCGCGGCCGGCTGCGTCTGGGCGCCCTTCGCCGGAACCCAGGTCAGCTGGGGTACCGGGGTGGCAGCCTTGGCCTGCGTTTCGGGGGTGTCGTAGATGATCTGGCCCTTGTACGCCGTGATCGTGTTCAGCGGGTGGAACATCAGCGGCGGGTAGTTCGCGGTGAGCCGGCGCAGCACCGGCCCCAGCCGCTCACGGCAGAGTTCAGCGCGCTTGAAGTAGTCGGGTGCCCGTGGCCCGGCGGCGGTCTCGAAGGATCCACCGCAGATGAACTGCACGGGGTTGGCGAACTCCGGTATCGACAACAGGCCGTTCAGTGTGCCCTGTGCGGGGTCATAGATGTTGTAGAAGTTGGCGATACCCGGGCCCGCCACGTGCAGCACCTGCTCGATGTTGTCGCTCTGGTCGCTCAACGTCTTCGCGAAATCGTTGAGGTTGTTGACCGTGTCGACGATCGTCGAGTTGTTCTCGTGCAGGAAACCCCGGATGTCGGACAGCGCCACGTTCAGGGTGCCCAGCGTGGTGTCGAGGTGGCGCGAGCTGTCGGCGAGCACCTGTGACACCGAGGCGACGTTCCCGGCGAACTGGACGATCTGTTCGTTGCTGGACGATAGCGCGTTGACGAGTACCTGCAGATTCTTCACGGTGCCGAAGATGTCGCCGCGCGAATCGCCCAGCCGCCCAGCGGCTTGCGAAAGCTCGCGCAAGGCGTTGTGGAACGACTCGCCCTTGCCGTCGAAGGTGTCCGCGGCCTGGTTGATCGCCGCGCCCAACGGACCCTGCATCGATCCGGCCGTGGGGCCCAGTTGCACGGCCAGTTGCGTCAGCGATTCCTTGACCTCGTCCCACTCCACCGGGACCGCGGTGCGGTCCGGGCCGATGCTCGCGCCGTCGGCCATCGCCGGTCCGCCGGTGTACGCGGGTGTCAGCTGAATGAAGCGGGCCGCCACCAGGTTCGGCGAGATGATGATCGCCTTGGCGTCCTTCGGGATCTTCACGTCCTTACTCACCGACATGGTGATCTTGACGTCGGACGGCCGCGGTTCGATCGTGTCGATGGTGCCGATGGGGACGCCGAGCACCCGCACTTGGTCACCGGGATACAGCCCGACCGCGGAGGCGAAGTAGCCGACGATCTTGCGGTTATTCGCTTGCGAGGTAAGCACATACACGCCACCCACCAGCACCGCGACGAGCGCGATGATGGTGGCGTAGCGCAGCCCCCTGCTGCCGAGGATCCGCTGCGTCACGGTGACTTCGGCCTGATGATCCAGCGTTCCTGAATCAACCCACGCAGGTAATCGGCGAGGCTGGCCGGCATCTTGCCCGGCTGGTAGAAGAAGTCGAACATGGTGGCAAGCAACGGCGCCGGGATCACGCCGTAGACGTTGACGTTGAACCCGGGTCCCGAACCAACCACCTCACCCAGCTCGGTGGCGTAGGTGGGCAGCCGCTTGAGGGCCTCGGCGATGTAGTCGCGGCGCTCGTTGAGGTTGGACAGCACGTCGTTGAGCTTGTTCAGCGCCGGACCGAATTCCTTGCGGTTATCGGCGACGAAGCCGGAGATCTGCGCCGAGAGGCCCCGGATTCCGGAGATCAGCTGCTCCAGGGCGCCCCGTCGTTCGTCGAGGGCGGCGAACAACTCGTTGCCGTCATCGACCAGTTTGTTGACCTGGTCGGCGCGCTGCGACAACACGCCGGTGACCGATTTCGCGTGCGCCAGCAGGCTTTGCAGCGCCTCGTCGCGGCGGTCCAGGGTGCGCGACAGCGAGGTCACGCCGTCCAGCGCGCCGCGCAGCTGCGGGTTGGCGTCGTGCAGCGTGTCGGTCAGCACGTTCAACGCCTTCTCGAACTGCGGCTTGTCCAGGTTGTTGGCGTTCTGCCCCAGGTCCTCGAGCGCGCCGGCGAGCGTGTACGGGGTCGTCGTGCGGCTGAGCGGGATGGTGGTCGCCTTGCCGCCACCGGCCGGGGTCACCGAGATGGAACGCTCACCGAGGATGGTGTCGGTCCGGATCGCGGCCAGCGACTGGTCACCGACGGCGACGTGGCGGTCGACGCTGAAGCTGATCTTGGCGCTGTCGCCGGCCAGGCCCACCGAGGTGACCTTGCCGACCTTGAAGCCCGAAACGTACACGGCGTTGCCGGGATTGATGCCGCCGGCGTCGCTGAAGTAGGCGTCGTAGATTTTGCCCTGCGGCCAGAACGGTAATCCGGCGTAGCCGAACGCAATGAGCACGACACACACCACCAGCACCACGCCGAAGATGCCGGTGCGCAGTGGATCGCGCTCGCCCTGCCTTGCGTTACTTGGCAAAAGAGCACCTCCCCTTGCTGGGATCCACCTGGCCACCGAGCGGCAGCAGGATGTCGCTACCGGCCGGGCCGTTGATCTTGATCGTCACGGAGCAGAAGTAGATGTTGAAGAACGATCCGTAGGCACCCAATGCGGCCAGCCGCAGATAGTCCTCGCCGAGCTGCTCGACGTCGTTGTTCACCTCGGCCTTGCGGTTGTCCAGTTCGGTGGCCAGTGGGCGGGTGTTCTCCAGGATGCCCTGCAGCGGACGGCGCGAATTCTTCAGCAGCTCCGTCAGATCCGTCGTGGTCGACGCCAGCGGCGGGATGGCACCGGCGATGTCGTCCTTATGCTGGGCGAGCCCGGTGATCAGTTGCTGAAGCTGGTCGACGCTGGCCGAGAACTGTGCGCTGCGTTGGTCCACGGTGGTCAGCACCGTGTTGAGGTTGTTGATCACGTCGCCGATGAGCTGGTCGCGCTGACCCAGCGCCGAGGAGAACGCGCTGGTGTCGGCCAGCACGTTCGACAACGCCCCGCCCTGGCCTTGCAGCAACTGAATGACGGCGCCGCTGATGGTGTTGACCTTGTCGGCGTCAAGACCCTTGAGCACCGGTCGCAGTCCGCCCAGCAGCGCGTCGAGATCCAGTGCGGGCTGGGTGTGTTGGCTGTTGATCGTCCCGCCGGCAGGCAACTTCCGCAGTTCCCCGGGGCCCGACGTGATCTCCAGGAATCGGTCGCCGACCAGGTTTTCGTAGCGGATCACCGCGCGCGTGGACGAATACAGCGTGTAGCGCTTGTCGACTCCGAACTTCACGTCGATGGTGTTGTCCGGGTTGAGCTTGATGCCCGACACCGCGCCGACCGGGACCCCGGCGATGCGCACCTTCTGGCCGGATTTCAGCCGTGACACGTTGGTAAACGTTGCGTGGTAGGTACTTTCGGGTCCGAAGCGGAAATCACCGAAGACCACCACCAGCCCCGCGGACACCAGCAGCATGGCCACCGCGAAGATGCTGACCTTGATGATCATCTCGCGGTGCGACGGCATTCCCGAGGCGGCCATCAGAAGTCGTCCCGTTCCGCGAAGGCACCGTGGAACAAGAACTGCAGCGTGGACGGCGCGTCGAACTGCAGCTCGGTGAAGGGCTCGTAGGGGATGTTCGCGTTGTCGGTCACCAGGAACGGGGAACGGAAGAACGATCCGCCCGTCTGCTTGGTCGGGATGTCCGGCAGCCCACGGCAGTTCGGGCCGCCGGAGGCGTTGACGATCGGCAGCGATTCCGGATATACGTACGCCGGCGCGCCCAGCACGAAGCTCGACGACGTGAACAGGCCGGCCTTGCGGACACCGAGCAGCGGGGCGAATTCTTTGATACCGCGCTCGATCCCGGCGAACAGGCAGCCGAATTCCGGTGAGTAGTCGGCGGCCACCTTCAGCGGGGCCCGCAGCCGGTTGATGGTGTCGATGAAGTCCTGTTCGGCCGGAGCCAGGGTTTCATAGGCGTTGTTCGACAGCCCGATGGTGGCCAACAGCGTGCTGTCGAGATTCTTCTGCTGGTCCACGACCGTCTTGTCGATCGTCGGCAGGTTGTCGACCACGGTCGTCAGGTCCGGCGCGGCGTCGGCGTACACGTTGGCCACGACCCCGGCCTTGCGGAAGTCCTCCTGCAGCGCGGGCAGCTTCGGATTCGCCTGGCGCGTCAGCGTATTCAAGCCCGACAGGATGCCACCCAGGTCGTCGCCGTGGCCGCGCAGGCCTTCCGCGAACGCGCTCAGCGTGCCGTTGAGTTCGACCGGATCGACCTTGTGCAGCAGGTCCATCAACGACTGGAACAAGGTGTTGACTTCCAGCTGCACCGAGGATGCCGCCACGTGCGCGTCCGGACGCAGGGACGTCGGCGAAGGCGCCTGCGGCGGAATGAATTCCACCGCCTTGGCACCGAAGATGGTGTTACCCGCGAGGCGCACTGTCGCATTGGATGGGATGAAATGCATGTCGTCGCTGTTGATGCCCAGCGTCAGCCGCGCCTGGTCACCGGAATAGTCGATCGTTTCGACCTTGCCGATCTGGATACCGCGGTATTTGACCTTGGCGCCCTTCTCCATCACCAGGCCGGCCCGCGGCGCCGACACCGTGACGGTGTCGATCGATGCGAAGGCCGCTGTGTAGGAAAGATAGGTCAGCACAACGAAAGCCACCAAGAGACCGGCCAGCACCGCTGCTGCCAGCCGGACGGTTGAGCGTCGCGCGTCTGTGTCTGCCATGTCCCTTGTGAGCGGTCCTCTTATCCGGAGAGGTTGAAGTTACCGGACGCCCCATACACAGCGAGCGAGATGAACAACGTGATGACGACCACCACGATCAGCGAAGTCCGCACGGCCTGGCCGACCGCGATCCCGACTCCCACCGGGCCGCCGTGGGCGTTGTAGCCGTAATAGGTGTGGACGAGCATGACCGCGATGGACATCACGATGGCCTGCAAAAACGACCACAACAGGTCGGACGGGATCAGGAACGTATTGAAGTAGTGGTCGTAGAGGCCTTTTGACTGCCCGTTGATGTACACCGTGGTGAAGCGGGCGGCGAAGAACGCGGCCAGCACCGACAGCGAGTACAGCGGGATGATCGCGATGAGGCCCGCAATCAGGCGGGTCGACACCAGATAGGACACCGAGTGCACCGCCATGCATTCGACGGCATCGATCTCCTCGGACACCCGCATGGCACCCAGTTGGGCGGTGGCGCCGGCACCGATGGTGGCGGCCAGCGCGATACCGGCGATCACCGGCGCGACCACCCGCACGTTGAGGAACGCCGACAGGAATCCGGTCAGCGCCTCGATGCCGATGTTGCCCAGCGACGAATACCCCTGCACGGCAATGACACCGCCGGAGGCCAGGGTCAAGAAGGCGGCCACACCGACCGTGCCGCCGATCATGACCAGAGCTCCCGCGCCCATCGTCATCTCGGCGATCAGTCGGACGGTCTCCTTGCGGTAGCGGGTGAGCGCATTGGGGACATATCGCATCGTCTGGCCGTAGAACAACGCCTGCTCGCCGAAGTCATCGACCGGGTCCTGGAGCCGGGAGGCGATATTGCGCAGCCGGTACGTGATGTCGTAACTCATTGCGTGCTTACCCGTCCCATCACTTCGCCGAGATTCGCACGCCGATGGCGGTCATCACCACATTGATCACGAACAGACAGATGAAGGCGTAGACCACGGTTTCGTTGACCGCGTTACCGACGCCTTTGGGCCCGCCCTTGACGGTCAGGCCCCGGTAGCAGCCCACCATGCCGGCCATCACGCCGAACAGCAGCGCCTTGACTTCGGCGAGCACCAGCTCGCGCAGCCCGGTAAGCACGGTCAATCCGTTGATGAACGCGCCGGGATTGACGCCCTGCAGAAAGACGGAGAACACATAGCCACCGGAAAGGCCGATGGCGCACACCAATCCGTTGAGCAGCAGCGCCACCACCGTGGAGGCCAGCACGCGCGGCACGACCAGTCGCTGGATCGGGTCGATGCCGAGCACCCGCATCGCGTCGATCTCCTCGCGGATGGTGCGGGCGCCGAGGTCGGCACAGATCGCGGTGGCGCCGGCACCGGCCACGACGAGCACCGTCACCACCGGACCCAGCTGGGTGATGGTTCCGAACGCCGTCCCAGCGCCGGACAGGTCGGCGGCGCCGATCTCGCGGAGCAGGATGTTGAGGGTGAAGGCCACCAGGACGGTGAACGGGATGGATACCAGCAGCGTGGGGACCAGCGACACCCGCGCGATCATCCAGGTCTGGTCGAGGAACTCACCGAACTGAAACGGCCGGCGGAAAGCCGCTCGGCCGGTATCCAACATCATTTCGAAAAATCCGCCGACGGCGCGGGCGGGAACCGCAAGTTGTTCCCTCAACGCGGTTCCCCCCTCGGTTTGGTCTCGGCGAAGTCTATGTCTGGCCTTTGCGTCGGCTACTGTCCCACGGGGCTCGGTGTGAGCCGGATCATATTAACCCAGAACAAGTTCACCATGTCAATGAACAGCATTTCCGTATCTGAACTGTTAATTTGCCAGGTCAGAAGCACTTGGCACGTGTCAAACTGACACACGTTCTACCTGGCGATTTGGCGCTTTCGACCAGGTTTCCGGCGTTATTGCTCCATCAGCGCGCCAGCGGAAAAATTGTGCTCAGGATCACGGCCAGCAAAGTAATCCTGCAGCGTCGAGCTCAGCTGCGCAGGGTCCCAGGCGCCACCATCGGCGACGAATTTGCGCTCCGCGGTAGGTGCGGCCACCAATGTCACCTGTGGACCGTAGACGATGAACACCTGACCGTTCACCTCGGCGGCCGCCGGGGACGACAGGAACGTCACCAGATTCACCACGTGCTCGGGTGACAACGGGTCGACACCGCCGGCTTCCACCTCCGGTGCGTCGCCGAACACGTCGGCCGTCATCGCGGTGCGCGCGCGGGGGCAGATGGCGTTGGCGCATACCCCGTAGCGGCCCAGCGCCCGTGCGGCCGTCAGGGTCAGCGAAATGATGCCCGCCTTGGCGGCACCGTAGTTCGCCTGCCCGACCGGCCCGACCAGCCCGGCCTCCGAAGCGGTGTTGACGATGCGCCCGAAGATCCGGCCGCCGGAGTCCTTGGCCTTGGAACGCCAGTAGGTCGCCGCGTTGCGGGTCAGCAGGAAGTGACCGCGCAGGTGCACCGCGATGACGAGATCCCACTCCTCGTCGGACATGTTGAACAGCATCCGGTCGCGGGTGATCCCGGCGTTGTTGATCACGATGTCGAGGCCACCCAACGAGTCGGCCTGAGCAACCAACTCGTCGGCGGTGGCGCGTTCGCTGATATCGCCGGCCACGGCGACGGCCTTCGAACCGGCCGAGTTGATCTCGTCGATGACGTCGGAGGCATCCAGCGCCGCGGCGATGTCGTTGACGACGACGGTTGCGCCCTGGCGCGCCAGGCCGAGCGCCTCGGCGCGTCCCAGGCCCGCGGCCGCACCGGTCACCACCGCGACCTTTCCGGACAGATCGGTAGCGTTCGTGCTGGCGCCCGGCGACGATGCAGACCGTGCAGCGGTCTGAGAAGAAGCCGGGTCATAAGGCCTAGTCAATTTATGAATACCTCTAGTTTCTCGGTTCCGCGCTCTGGGCTCGGATTAGTCGGCGCGCTGAAGTGCCGCGCGCGGGCATTCGGCGATCGCCTGCTCGGCCAGTTGCTCCTGATCGGCGGGAATCGGGTCGAGCTTCACCACTGCGTAATCCTCGTCGTCCAGGTCGAAGATATCTGGGGCAATTCCCAGGCACACTGCGTTACCTTCGCACCGGTCACGGTCCACGATCACCCGCACAGCACCCTCCTTGAACCTGGCCATCACCGCAGGACTCGCCTCATCAGCATGTAGGTCCACCATAGGACCCCGACACCGCTGGGGAAACGGTCGCTGGATTCCCAGACTAGAACGTGTTACAACCGGGGAGGCGAACGGGTAGCCGTTGGTCGAGCTGCAGCCTGTGATGAGGCTTGCTACTCCGAACGTCGTTAACTTCGAGGACGGCCGAAATGCGTATCAGTTACACCCCGGAGCAAGAGGACCTGCGTCGCGAGCTGCGGTCGTACTTCACCGAGCTGATGACCCCCGAGCGCCGGGAGGCGCTGACCTCTTCAGGGGGCGGCGAGGTCGGCACCGGCACCGCGTACCGCGACACCGTCGCGCAGATGGGCAAGGACGGGTGGCTCACCCTGAACTGGCCCAAGGAATACGGCGGCCAGGACCGCTCCCCGATGGACTCGCTGATCTTCACCGACGAGGCCGCCATCGCCGGTGTGCCGGTGCCGTTCCTGACCATCAACAGCGTGGCGCCGACCATCATGGCGTTCGGCACCGAGGAACAGAAGAAGTTCTTCCTGCCCAAGATCGCCGCCGGCGAATTGCACTTCTCCATCGGCTACTCCGAGCCCGGCGCCGGCACCGACCTGGCGAACTTGCGCACCACCGCGGTACGCGACGGTGACGACTACGTCATCAACGGCCAGAAGATGTGGACCAGCCTGATCGCCTACGCGGACTGGGTGTGGCTGGCGGTGCGCACCAACCCCGAGGCCAAGAAGCACCGCGGCATTTCGATGCTGACCGTGCCGACCACCGCCGAGGGCTTCTCCTGGACGCCGGTGCACACCATGGCCGGCGTGGACACCAGCGCCACCTATTACTCCGATGTGCGCGTCCCGGTCACCAACCTGGTCGGCGAGGAGAACGGCGGCTGGAAACTGGTGACCAACCAGCTCAACCACGAGCGGGTCGCGCTCGTCTCGCCGCAACCGATCTTCCTGGCCCTGCGTGAGGTCCGCGAATGGGCGCAGAACACCAAGGACGCCGGCGGCGCCCGGCTGATCGATTCCGAGTGGGTGCAGCTCAACCTGGCCCGCGTGCACGCCAAGGCCGAGGTGCTCAAGCTGATCAACTGGGAGCTGGCCTCGGCGTCCAGTGAAGCGCTGAACCCGGCCGACGCGTCGGCGGCCAAGGTGTACGGCACCGAGCTGGCCACCGAGGCCTACCGGCTGCTGATGGAGGTGCTCGGCACCGCCGCGACGGTGCGCCAGAATTCGCCGGGTGCGTTGCTGCGCGGACGGGTCGAGCGGATGCACCGGGCCTGCCTGATCCTCACCTTCGGCGGCGGCACCAACGAGGTGCAGCGCGACATCATCGGCATGGTCGCCCTCGGTCTGCCCCGAAACCGCTGAGCCGCTACGTAATAGAAGGACGGACGTTCATGGATTTCACCACCACCGAAGCGGCCAACGACCTGGGCAACCTGGTCGACACCATCGTGGACTCGGTTTGCACACCCGAACACCAGCGTGAGCTCGACGGGCTCGATCAACGGTTCGACCGCGACCTGTGGCGCAAGCTGATCGACGCGGGCATCCTGTCCAGCGCGTCGGCCTCGTCGCTGGGCGGCGACGGCTTCGGGGCGCTCGAGCAGATCGCGATCCTGGTCGCGCTGGGACGCCAGCTGGCCGCGGTGCCCTACCTGGAGTCGGTGGTGCTCGGCGCCGGAGCGCTGGCCCGGTTCGGCTCCGAAGAGCTGCAACAGAGCTGGGGGGTGCCCGCGGTCAACGGCGAGAAGACGCTGGCCGTCGCCCTCGACGGCGAGATGGGCGAGGGTCCCGTGCAGGCGGCCGGTTCCGGCGCCGGCTATCGGCTGACCGGAACCCGCACCCAGGTCGGCTTCGGCCCGGTCGCCGACGCGTTCCTGGTTCCCGCCGAAACGGATTCCGGCACCGCGGTTTTCCTGGTCGCCGCCGACGATCCCGGCGTCACGGTGACCGCGCTGGAAACCACGGGCCTGGGCAGCGTCGGGCACCTCGCGCTGGAAGGGACCCAGGTGGACGAGAGCCGCAAGGTCGGCGGCGCCGAGGTCGTGACGTGGCTTGGCACGCTGGGCACGTTGGGCCGCAGCGCTTTCCAGCTCGGAGTGCTCGAGCGCGGCCTGCAGATGACGGCCGAGTACGCGCGCGAGCGCGAACAGTTCGACCGCCCGATCGGCAGCTTCCAGGCGGTGTCGCAGCGACTGGCCGACGGCTACATCGACGTCAAAGGTCTGCGGCTCACGCTGACGCAGGCGGCCTGGCGGGTCTCGGAGGACATCCCGGCCGAGGTCGACGTCGCGAGTGCGGCGTTCTGGGCGGCGGACGCCGGACACCGGGTGGCGCACACCATCGTGCACGTGCACGGCGGCGTCGGCGTCGACACCGATCACCCCGCGCACCGCTACTTCTTGGCCGCCAAGGAGATCGAGTTCGCCCTCGGCGGCGCCACCGGCCAGCTGCGCCGGATCGGCCGGGAGCTGGCCGAGACGCCCGCTTAGGCGCAATGGAACTCACCGACGACCTGACCGTCACCAAGCTGCTGGCGCCGCTGACCGAGATCGACGATCGCGGCATCCACTTCGAGGACGCGTTCACCAGCTGGCGCGATCACCTGCAGCACGGTGCCGCGATCGCCGCGACGTTGCGCGCGCGGCTCGACCCCAGCCGGCCGCCGCATGTCGGCGTGCTGCTAGAGAACACCCCCTTCTTCTCGGCGATGCTGGTGGCGGCGGGAATGTCGGGGATCGTGCCGGTCGGGCTCAACCCGGTGCGCCGCGGCGATGCGCTGCGCCGCGACATCGCCCGCGCCGACTGCCAATTGGTGCTGGCCGACTCGAAATCGTCTGAGACGCTGGGCGACATCGAGCACCTGAACGCCGACTCGCCCGAGTGGGCCGACGAGGTCGCGGCGCACCGCGACGCGCCGATCTCTTTTCAGGCGGCCTCGCCGGCGGATCTTTTCATGTTGATCTTCACGTCGGGCACCAGTGGCGAGCCGAAGGCGGTCAAGTGCAGCCACGGCAAGGTCGCGATCGCGGGTGTGACGATGACGCAGCGTTTCGGCCTCGGGCGCGACGACGTCTGCTACGTGTCGATGCCGCTGTTTCATTCCAACGCGGTGCTGGTAGGTTGGGCCGTCGCGGCGGCCTGCCAGGGCTCAATGGCGTTGCGGCGCAAGTTTTCCGCCTCGAACTTCATCGTCGATGTCCGTCGCTACGGTGCCACCTATGCGAACTACGTGGGCAAGCCCCTGTCGTATGTGCTCGCCACGCCGGAGCAGCCCGACGATGCCGACAACCCGCTGCGCGCGGTCTACGGCAATGAGGGCGTGCCCGAAGACATCGAGCGCTTCGGGCGCAGGTTCGGGTGTGTGGTGCAGGACGGGTTCGGCTCCACCGAAGGCGGCGTGGCCATCGCGCGCACGCCCGATACGCCGGCCGGTTCACTGGGCCCGCTTCCCGACGGCATCGACATCGTCGATCCCGACACCGGCTCGTCTTGCCCGCCGGGTGTGGTCGGCGAACTGGTCAACACCGCGGGACCGGGCCGTTTCGAGGGCTACTACAACGACGTCACGGCCGAGGCCGAGCGGATGGCCGGCGGCGTGTACCACAGCGGTGACCTGGCCTACCGCGACGACGCCGGCTACGCGTACTTCGCTGGGCGGCTGGGTGATTGGCTGCGCGTCGACGGTGAGAACCTCGGCGCGGCCCCGATTGAACGGGTGTTGCTGCGCCACCCCGACGTCACCGAGGCCGCGGTGTACCCGGTGCCGGACCCGGTAGTCGGCGACCAGGTGATGGCCGCGTTGGTGCTGGCGCCAGGCGCCGAGTTCGAGGACGAGAAATTCCGTGCCTTCCTGGATGAGCAAACGGATCTAGGGCCCAAGCAGTGGCCGTCGTACGTGCGGATCTGCGCCGAACTCCCGCGGACGGCGACCTTCAAAGTGCTCAAGCGGCAGCTGGCCGCTCAGGGTGTCGAGTGCGGCGACCCGGTGTGCAAGATCCGCCGTTGACTTGCCACGCGAGCAGTAAACTCAGCGCTTGATGAAAACCCGCGAAGTCGTCGCCGGCTCGGCCGTGGCAACCAGGGCATGACCGCACGGCCTCTCGAACTCGCGCTGGAAGCGAGCTTCGAACAGCTTTCCGCCGCGGTGCCGGCGAACGTCGGCGTCGCGATCGCCCGCCCGGACCGAACGTTCTCGCTGGGCAGCTGGTGGTCGGGCGTGGCGTGGTCGACGATCAAGGTGCCCCTGGCGATAGCGGCGCTGCGCAATGATTGGCTGGGTGCCCGCGATTTGGCCGTGAAAGCCATCACCGAATCCGACAATCGCGCCTCCGAGCAGTTGTGGTCGCAATTGGGCGAGCCGATGGACGCCGCGCGACGGGTTCAGGTCGTGGTGGCCGAAGGCGGCGACACCGCGACGGTGGTCGAATCACGACGGCTCCGCCGCGGGTTCACCGCATTCGGCCAAACCGAGTGGAGCCTGCAACGGCAAGCGCGGTTCGCCGCGGAGCTGTCGACCATCCCGGACGCCGTGGAAGTGATCGATCTGATGCAACGCCTGGTGCCCGGCGATCAGTGGGGGCTGGCCGCGAAAGGCCTTGCCGCGAAGGGCGGTTGGGGGCCGGGCGTACACGGCGGGTACCTGGTCCGCCAGTTCGGCATCGTTCCCACCCCTTCCGGCCAGTGGGGTGTAGCACTCGCCGCTGACGCGGACGACGGCGCTTTCGAGACGGGCGTCGACGTGGTCGATACGCTGACCGACTGGCTGCTGAGCCGGCTGCCGACGCTAGCCCGTTATTGACGGCACCACGGCGTCGATCAGGTGCGGCCCAGGTTCGGCGAAGGCGGCGCGCAGTGAATCGGCCAGTTCCTCGGCGGTGGTGACGCGCCGGGCGGGCACCCCCATGCCCTCGCTGATCTTCACGAAATCCATTGTGGGGTTCGACAAATCGAGTAGCGCGAGCGCTTCGGGCCCGGGGGTCGACCCGGCACCGACGCGTTGCAGCTCGATCCGGAGGATGTCGTAGGCGCTGTTGTTGTACAGCACGGTGGTCACGTTGAGATTCTCGCGGGCCTGGGTCCACAATCCCGAGATCGTGTACATCGCCGAGCCATCGGACTCCAAACACAGCACCGGACGATGCGGGGCGGCCACCGCGGCGCCGACCGCAGCCGGGATGCCGTAGCCGATCGCTCCGCCGGTCAGCGTCAGCCAGTCGTGCGCCGGCGCGCCCGCGGTCGCGCCCGCGAGCAACACGCCCGAGGTGTTCGACTCGTCGACCACGATCGCGGCTTCGGGCAGCAGCGCCCCGATCACGTCGGCGGCCGACGCGGAGGTCAGCGCGCCCGTCGGCAGCTGGGGACGCGACGCGGGCGCCACCGGAGCCTCGGTGCCGGGCGCGACCTGATCGGCCAGGGCGATCAAAGCGTCTGCGGCGCCGCTGTATTCGGCGAGCACGTGGACCTCGCAGCCGGCCGGAACCAGATCGCTGGGCATGTTGGGGTAGGCGAAGAACGACACCGGCGACTTGGCGCCGGCCAGCACCAGATGCTTGGCACCGTTGAGTTGGGCGGTGGCGGCCTCGGCGAAATACGCGAGCCGGTCTACGGCGGGGACGCCGGCGCCGCGCTCCAGCCGGGCCGGAAAGGTTTCGCACAGCACGCGGGCACCGGTCGCCGCCGCTATGCGGGTGGCCGCCGCCAGCCCGGCCTTGCGGGTGGCATCGCCGCCCACCATGATCACCGTCGGCTCCCCGGAGCGAAGCACCTCGAGCACCTCGGGCGCCAGCAGCGGATCGGCGCCCGTCGGTTGGGCCTCCAGGTTGGAGAACAACTGGGCCCCCTCCGACCACGACACGTCGGCGGGCAGGATCAACGTCGAGATCTGCGAACCCCACCGGCTGGCCGCGATGCCCTCGACGGCATCGGCCGAGACCTGGGAGGCGTCACCGGTCCGCCGTACCCAGCCCGAGACGGTGCCGGCGAGCGCGTCGATGTCGGATTCCAGTGGGGCGTCGTACTTTTTGTGATACGTCGCGTGGTCGCCGACGACCACCACCATCGGCACCCGCGCGCGACGCGCGTTGTGCAGGTTGGCCAGGCCGTTGCCCAGCCCTGGGCCCAGGTGCAGCAGCACCGCGGCCGGGCGATCGGCGATGCGGGCGTAGCCGTCGGCCGCGCCGGTGGCGACCCCCTCGAACAACGCCAGCACGCCGCGCATCCGCGGCACGGCGTCCAGGGCGGCGACGAAGTGCATCTCCGACGTGCCCGGGTTGGCGAAACACACGTCGACACCGCCGTCGACCAGGGTGTTGATCAGGGCCAGGGCACCGTTCACTTCATTGCCTCCAGTCGGAAAACTCGTTCGGCGTTGCCGCGCAGGAAATCTCGGCGAGCCTCGTCGGACAGCCCGAGCTGGTCCAGTCCCGCCAACGCGTGCTCGTGGGTGATCATCGGATAATTGGTGCCGAACAACACTTTTCGTTGCCCGGTACCGGTCTTCATGAATCGAACCAGTTCGTCCGGCAACCGCTTGATCGTGTACGCCGAGGTGTCGATGTAGACGTTCTCGTGCTTGCGGGCCACCGCGACCATCTCCTCGGTCCAGGGATAGCCGACGTGGCCGCAGACGATCACCAGCTCCGGGAAATCGAGTGCCACCTGGTCGATGTAGGGAATCGGCCGGCCGGTCTCCGACGGGCGCAACGGGCCGGTATGGCCGACCTGCGTGCAGAACGGCACGCCGGACTCTACGCACTCGGCGAACAGCGGATAGTAGCGACGGTCGGTGGGCGGGGCGTTCCACAACCACGGCACCACCCGCAGCCCGACGAACCCGCCGTCGGCTACCCGGCGCCGCAGCTCGCGGACGGCTTCCATCGGGCGGTCCAGGTCGACGGCGGCCAGGCCGGCGAGCCGCTGCGGGTGCGCGGCAACCCATTGCGCCACCTCGTCGTTGGAGACCAGGTCCTCTCCACCCGGGCCGCGCCAGGCGCTGAGCACACCCAGTTCGACGCCGGCGGCGTCCATCGATGCCAGGGTCGCCTCGATCGGAATATCGGTGTCGGGGATTGTCCCGCCCGTCCACCGCCGCAGGGATGCGAGCATGTCGCTGCGCAGAAACCGCGCGGTCGGATGCTGCATCCAGACATCGATCGTCATGCGATTGGACTTTAGCCCGCCGACGATGCGCGCCGCGGAGCGGCGGGAGGTGGGGGTACCCCCAGCCGCTCAGCGGCGAGGGGGCGAGGCGGGCAATCAGCTCTAGACCGGTCCCGGCCGACCTCAGATGGTCAGCGCGGCGCGGGCGCAGGCGTGGGTCTGCTGCGCGTACCCGCCGCCGAACAACACGACGTGCGCCAGCAGCGGAAAGAGTTGGTGCAGGCCGGTGCGGTCGCGCCAGCCGGGCCGGAGCGGTCGCACTTCCTGGTAACCCGCGATGATCTCGTCGTAGTGCGCGCAGCCGAACAGGGCAAGCATCGCCAGGTCCGTCTCGCGGTGGCCGGCGTGTGCGGCCGGGTCGATGAGCACGACACCGTCGGGAGTCCACATCACGTTTCCGCTCCACAGGTCGCCGTGCAACCGGGCCGGCCGGTCGTCGTCGTCGAAATCGCCCGCACGGCAACGCTTCACGACGGAGTCGACGGCGTCGCGGGTGGCGGCATCGAGCCGAGGCGCCGCGAGTTCGGCCATCGGGCCCAGCCGTTCCTCGGCGTAGAACTCTCCCCAGGCGCGGTGCGGGCACAGCGACATCGGCAGGGGCCGCGACAGCGGGCCGAAGAAGCCCGGCCCGTCCCAGCCGTCCGGCCCGGCCCCGAACGCCGGGGCGCCGGCGTCGTGCGTGACGGCCAGCCGGCCGCCGAACGTGCGCGCGGCCTCGGGGGTCGGGCCCACCGATTCCAGGCGCCGCAGGGTCAGGCTGGCGTCGTCGACGGATACGACCCGCGCGCACGGCACGCCACCTTCGGCGGCGGAAAGCCATTGCAGCCCTGCGGCTTCCCACGCGAAGAAGCCGGCGGGCGCGGCGGGATTACGTTTGACGAAGTCGGTCACGCAGTGGCGTGGGCGGCGTGCACGTCGTCGGCCGGGCGGGCCTCGGTCTGCTCCTTGGCCCAGCGGTAGTCGGGTTTGCCCGCGGGCGATCGCTTGACCTCGTCGACCAGCCACAGGCTGCGCGGTACCTTGTAGCCCGCGATCTCGGAGCGTACGAAGCTGTCCAGGTCCGACAGCGCGGGCCGGGCGCCGGGCCGGGGCTGGACGACGGCGGCGACATGCTGCCCGTAGCGGGGGTCGGGCACGCCGACCACCAGGGCGTCGAAGACGTCGGGGTGACCCTTGAGTGCGGCCTCGACCTCCTCGGGGTAGATCTTCTCGCCGCCGCTGTTGATCGACACCGAGCCGCGGCCCAGCATCGTGACGGTGCCGTCCTCCTCGACGGTCGCCCAGTCGCCCGGGATGGCGTACCGCACGCCGTTGAAGGTCTTGAACGTCTCGGCGGTCTTCTTCTCGTCCTTGTAGTAACCGACGGGAATGTTGCCCTTCTTGGCGATGAAGCCGCGCACACCGGAGCCGGGCTTGACCTCGTTGCCCTCCTCGTCGAGCACGACGGTGCGGTGGTCGATCGTCACGCGCGGGCCGCCGCTGTGTGGGGCGTCCTTGGCGACGATGCTGGTGCCGCCGAATCCTGTCTCCGAAGATCCGATGGAGTCGGTGATCACCCGGTTGGGCAGCAGCTCGAGGAACTTCTCCTTGATGCTCGGCGAGAACAGCGCTGCGGTGGAGGCGAGCAGGAACAGCGACGAGAGGTCATACTCGTTGCCCTCGTCCTGGTGGGCCAGCAGCGCGTCGAGCAGCGGTCGCGCCATGGCGTCACCGGTGAAGAACAGCAGGTTCACCTTGTGGTCGTGGATCGTGCGCCACACCTCGTCGGCGTTGAATTCCGGTGCCAGCACGGTGGTTTGCCCCGAAAAGATCGACATCCAGGTGGCCGACTGCGTGGCGCCGTGGATCATCGGTGGAATCGGGTGACGCACCATCGGCGGGTTGGCCGCCGCGGCCTTCGCCAGGTCGTATTCGTCCTCGACGAATTCGCCTGTGGCGAAGTCGGTTCCACCGAACAGCACCCGGTAGATGTCCTCGTGGCGCCACATCACGCCCTTCGGGAAGCCGGTGGTGCCCCCGGTGTAGAGCAGGTAGATGTCGTCGGCGCTGCGCTCGCCGAAGTCGCGCTCGGGTGAGCTCTGCGCGATCGCCGAGTAGAACTCGACGCCGCCGTAGCGGCCGAAGTCGTTGTCGCTGCCGTCCTCGACGACCAGGATCGTCTTGACGTTGGGCGTATCGGGCAACACGTTGGCCACCCGGTCGGAGTACTGGCGCTCGTGCACCAGCGCGACCATGTCGGAGTTCTCGAACAGGTAGCGCAGCTCGCCCTCGACGTAGCGGTAGTTGATGTTCACCAGGATGGCGCCCGCTTTGACGATGCCGAGCATCGCGATGACGATCTCGATGCGGTTGCGGCAATACAGACCGACCTTGTCGTCCTTTTTCACCCCCTGCTCCATCAGGTAGTGAGCCAGGCGGTTGGCCTTCTCCTCCAGCTGGGCGTAGGTCAGCTTCTCGTCGCCGCAGATCAGGGCGACACGGTCGGGCACAGCGTCGATGGCGTGCTCTGCAAGGTCGGCAATATTCAGGGCCACGGCCACCAAATTAGAACGTGTTACATTTCGAGGCAAGCTCGTGCCCATTGTCGAGGGAAAGGCGGTAGCCGTGACCGTGGAGAATGCCGGAACCCCAGCAAACACCGAAAACGGGGCAACCGGCCCGGATGCGCTGGTGGAACAGCGTGGTCACACCCTCATCGTGACCATGAATCGGCCGCACCGCCGCAACGCTTTGAGCACCGAAATGATGGAAATCATGGTCCAGGCCTGGGACCGTGTCGACAACGACGACGACATCCGCGTCTGCATCCTGACCGGCGCCGGTGGCTACTTCTGCGCGGGCATGGACCTCAAGGCGGCGACCCAGAAGCCGCCGGGCGACTCGTTCAAGGACGGCAGCTACGACCCGTCGCGAATCGACGCTCTGCTCAAGGGTCGCCGGCTCAAGAAGCCGCTGATCGCCGCCGTCGAGGGCCCGGCGATCGCGGGGGGAACCGAGATCCTGCAGGGCACCGACATCCGGGTCGCCGGCGAGAGCGCCAAATTCGGTATCTCCGAGGCCAAATGGAGCCTGTACCCGATGGGCGGTTCCGCCGTCCGCCTGGTGCGCCAGATCCCCTACACCGTGGCCTGCGACCTGCTGCTGACCGGACGGCACATCACCGCCGCCGAAGCCAAGGACATGGGCCTGATCGGCCACGTAGTGCCCGACGGGCAGGCGCTGACCAAGGCGCTCGAGATCGCGGAGGTCATCGAAAACAACGGACCCCTGGCCGTACAGGCGATCCTCAAGACCATCCGCGAGACCGAGGGGATGCACGAGGAAGAGGCCTTCAAGCCCGACACCGCCAACGGCATCCCGGTGTTCCTTTCCGAGGACTCCAAGGAAGGCCCCCGGGCGTTCGCCGAGAAGCGCAAGCCCAACTTCAAAAACCGCTAGCCCCCTCTTCGCCGAGCGTGAACTCATGGCGGCTTTTCGGCCATTTCGTCGCCGTGACGTCACGTTCGGCGACGTTGTCGGTCCTGCGCGCCACACTGCTTGCGTGCGCGAACCCTTCATCGGCAGCGAGGCGCTCGCAACCGGCGCTCTGACGCGGCACCGGCTGCGCAGCCGATTCGTCGCCGTGCACCCCGACGTCTACGTCGCCCCCGGCACTGAACTGACCGCCACAACGCGCGCATGCGCGGCGTGGCTGTGGTCGCGGCGCCGAGGCATCGTCGCCGGGCGCTCCGCCGCGGCGCTGCACGGGGCCAAATGGGTCGACCACCAAGCGCCGGCACAATTGCTCTACGAACACCGCCGTCCGCCGCCCGGTATCAACACCTGGTCGGACTCGTTGTCGCACAACGAAGTCCGGTCGATCGGCGATATGCTCGCAACTTCCGCGGCGCGTACGGCGTTCGATATCGCCTGCCGCAATCCCGTCGGCAAAGCCGTCGCGGCTCTCGACGCGTTGGTGAGGGCGACGAATCTCGACATCGCCGAAGCCCAGCTGCTCGCTGACCGCTACACGGGACATCGAAATGTCCGTCGTGCCCGCCGCGCGCTGACCATGGTCGACGCGGGGGCCGAGTCGCCACGCGAGACGTGGTTGCGATTGCTGCTCATCGACGCCGGTTATCCCTGCCCGCGGACGCAGATTCCGGTCCACGGCCACTACGGCGAGCTCGTCGCGGTCCTCGATATGGGCTGGGAGGACATCAAACTGGCCGTCGAGTACGAGGGCGACCACCACCGATCCGATCGACGGCAATTCAATCGAGACATCGCGCGATTGGAGTCGCTGACGGAGCTCGGGTGGATCGTCATCCGGGTGACCGCCGAAGACACGGCCGGCGGCATTCTCGCTCGGGTATCGGCGGCTTGGAAGCGCCGAACGTGAACTCAGGACGAGAAATCAGCGAAAAACTCGCCGTGAGTGCACGCTCGGCGCAAAGCCAATCAGCTCAGCAGCGGGGCGCTCGGGGTGAACACCACCGGCATCGCTTCCAGTCCGCTGACGAAGTTCGCCGGCCGCAGCGGCAGGGTCGAGTCGTCGTCGGCCAGTCGCAGATCCGGCAGCCGCTTGAGCACCCGCTCGGTCATCATCGACAACTCCAGGCGGGCCAGCTGGTTCCCCAGGCAGAAGTGGGTGCCGAAGCCGAAAGCCATGTGGCTGTTCGGGTTACGGCTGATGTCGAAGTTGTCCGGCTCGTCGAACACCGACTCGTCGAAGTTGCCCGACTCGAACAGCAGCATGATCTTTTCGCCCTCACGCAGTGAGGTGCCGTGGAATTCGGTGTCGGCGGTCAGGGTTCGGCACATGTTCTTCACCGGCGATGTCCAGCGCAGCATCTCCTCGATAGCGCCGGGAAGCAGCGACGGGTCACGCACCAGCGCATCCCACTGGTCGCGGTGGCGCACCAGCTGCTCGGTGCCCCCACTCAATGTGTGACGGGTGGTTTCGTCGCCGCCGATGAGGATGAGCAGTGTCTCCATGACGATCTCGTCGTCGGACATCCGCTGGCCCTCCACCTCGGCGTTCACCAAGATGGAGAACAGGTCGTCATTGGGCTCGGCTCGCCGCTTGGTGATGATGGCGGAAGTGAATTCGGTGTACGCGGCGAATGCGGCCATCACCGCCTGGGCTGTCTCCGACTCCGGGTCGATGTGCGAGCTCAGCCCGCAGACCAGGTCGTCCGACCATTTCAACAGCATGCCGCGTTCGGAGGGCAGCACGCCCAGCATGTCGCCGATCACCGCCATCGGCAGCGGGGCGGCGATGTCGCGGACGAAGTCACACTCGCCGCGCTCGCACACCGCGTCGATCAGGGTGTCGCACAACCTGGCGATCGACGGTTCCTTTTCCTTCACCCGCTTGCGGGTGAAACCGGCGTTGACGAGTTTGCGCCGCAACAGATGTGCGGGGTCGTCCATGTCGATCATGTAGGGCATGCCGGGCTGCTCGGGACGGATGCCACCGGTGCTGGAGAACAGTTCCGGATTGCGTTCGGCGTCAAGGATGGCTTGATAAGTGGTGGCACCGGCCAGCCCATTGCGATCACGAAACACCGGCTGGTTGGCCCGCATCCAGCGATAGGCCTCCCGCGAGGTGCGACGGTCGGCGTAAAAATTGCCGTCGGTCAGGTCGATGTTCGAGATTGCTTCCGGGATGGTCGAAGTCATGAAATCTCCTGTGCGTCGCCGAACGTCATTTGTACTGGGTCAGCAGAACTGGACAGCATCGCGCGCTTCGGAAGGCCCAGCGACGCCAACTCTTTCGCATAGGGGTGGTCGCCGAGCCGGACGCGTACCCCGCCGAATCTGGTGCGCACGCCGTCCAGCGTGGAGTCGAAGGCGGTCTCCCATGTGACACCGTCGCGGTGCGAGTAACTCCGCTGCGCTTGCGTGCGCGGGGTGAGCCGAAATGGCAGTCCGCGGCCGAATTCCATGCCGACCACCAATTGCCCGTCGACTGTGCAGTCGAAGCCGAACCGACGGCCTTCCCGAACGGTGAAGTCCGCCATCACTTTCGGGTAGCCCCAGATCTTCGTTCCAGCTTCCAGCGTGAACGCCTGGTCGACGGGCAGGTGGTGGATGAAGGCGCCCGCCGACTGCAGGGCTCGTGGCCCACTCGCCGTCGACCCGGGCGGATTGACCATCACGGTGGTGCCGAATTCGTTGTACTGGTCAAGGTCGCCGTCGATGTACTGCATCAACATCAGGACCACGATCGCCCGGCCTGGCAGGTAACGACAGACCTGCAGGCCGCTGTAGTCGATCATCTGCTGCGCGGCGTCCGCGTCGACAGAGAACATCGCCATGTGCTGGGTCGCCTTGCGGATCTGCACCGGCATGGTGAGCACCCTGCCCGCGATGGTGTGCTGCGAAGCTGTCATCCGGACAATCTAGAACGCGTTCTAAGTCTCTTGCAAGAAAATTAGAACGTGTTCTCGTTTGTTGCGCCCGGGCGTCAGATCAGCGTCGCCAGCTCGCGGACCTGCTCTGTACTGCGGCCCGACACCACCATCATGGTGACGCCGGCGGCCTCCCAGGCCTTGATCTGCTTACGCACGTAGTCGAGGTCGCCGACGATCGCGGCGTCATCGATCACCTCGTCGGGGATGATTTCCGCGGCCTTTTCCTTGCGTCCACTGCGGAACAGCTTCGTCACGTCGTCGACCACCTCGGCGTAGCCCATCCGGCGGTAGACGTCGGCGTGGAAGTTGGTGTCCTCGGCACCCATGCCGCCCATGTAGAGCGCGATGTAGGGCTTCATGGCCGCGAACGCGGCGCTGCGGTCCTCGGTGATGACGATGTTGGCCGTCGCGCAGATCTCGAAGTCCTCCCGGCTGCGGCGCGCCCCCGGGCGGGCGAATCCCTCGTCCAGCCACTCGTTGTAGGTGTCGGCCATGCGCGGCGTGTAGAAGATCGGCAGCCAGCCGTCGCAGATCTCGGCGGCCAGCGCGACGTTTTTGGGTCCCTCGGCGCCGAGCATGATCGGGATGTCGGCCCGCAATGGATGGGTGATCGGCTTGAGGGGCTTGCCCAGACCCGTCGCCGGTCCCCGGACCCCGTCCTGCAAAGGCAGCGGATAGTGCGGGCCGGCGCTGGTCACCGGCGCCTCCCGCGCCCACACCTGCCGGATGATGTCGATGTATTCCCGGGTGCGGGCCAGCGGTTTGGGGAACGACTGGCCGTACCAGCCCTCGACCACCTGCGGGCCGGAGACGCCGAGGCCGAGGACGTGGCGTCCGCCGGAGAGGTGGTCGAGCGTCAACGCGGCCATCGCGCAGGCGGTCGGCGTGCGGGCAGACAGCTGGACCACCGAGGTGCCCAGCCGCACCCGGGATGTCGACGAGCCCAGCCAGGCCAGCGGTGTGTAGGCGTCCGAGCCCCAGGCCTCGGCGGTGAAGACGGCGTCGTATCCGGCCTCCTCGGCGGCGGCGACGAGTTCGCCATGGTTCTGGGGCGGCTGAGCGCCCCAATATCCCAGCTGCAATCCCAGCTTCATCGTCTTCCCTTCCGGATAGCAGACCCGATGTTGAATCCGTTCTTAGAACCTGTTCTACTCGATGGCGTGACAGCCAGTTCGAGTAGCCCGCCCCTGATGGATCACCCTGAGCCACCGCTCGCCGCGCCACTGACGTTGTCCTTCGACTACACCCGTTCGGTCGGCCCCACGCTGGGCAAGTTCTTCACCGCACTGCGTGACCGCCACGTCCTGGGTGTGCGCGGATCCGATGGCCGGGTGCACGTGCCGCCGGCGGAGTATGACCCGGTCACCTATGAGCCGCTGGGCGAGATGGTACCGGTGTCCAGTGTCGGCACCGTCGTCTCGTGGACCTGGCAGCCCGAGCCCATGGAGGGCCAGCCGCTGGACAGGCCGTTCGCCTGGGCGCTGATCAAGCTGGACGGCGCCGACACCCCGCTGATCCACGCGGTGGACGCGGGCGAGCCGAAGAACATCAAGACCGGCACCCGGGTACATGTGCGCTGGGCCGACGAGCCGGTAGGCGCCATCACCGACATCGCGTATTTCGAGCTCGGTGAGGAAGCCGAGGCCGTGACGGAGCACTCGGAGGGCGACAAAGACCCGGTGACCATGGTCGTCACGCCCGTGTCGCTGACGATTCAGCACAGCGCCTCACACGAGGAGAGCGCCTACCTGCGGGCCATCGCGCAGGGCAAGCTGCTCGGCGCGAAGACGGGCGAGAACGGCAAGGTCTACTTCCCGCCGCACGGCGCCGACCCCGCCACCGGCCAGCCGACGACCGAGTTCATCGAATTGCCGGACAAGGGCACCGTCACGACGTTCGCGATCATCAACATCCCGTTCCAGGGTCAGCGCATCAAGCCCCCGTACGTGGCGGCCTACGTGCTGCTCGACGGTTCCGACATCCCGTTCCTCCATCTGGTCGCCGACATCGACGCCCACGAGGTGCGGATGGGCATGCGCGTCGAGGCGGTGTGGAAACCCCGCGAGGAGTGGGGATTTGGGATCGACAACATCGAGTACTTCCGGCCGACCGGGGAACCCGACGCCGACTACGACACCTACAAGCACCACCTGTAAAGGGCTTAAGAACACATGAGCGCTCGCAACGTCGCGGTAGTCGGCTTTGCCCACGCACCGCACGTCCGCCGCACCGACGGCACCACCAACGGTGTCGAAATGTTGATCCCGTGCTTCGCCCAGCTGTACGAGGAGCTGGGCATCAGCCGGACCGACATCGGCTTCTGGTGCTCCGGATCATCTGATTACCTTGCCGGACGGGCATTTTCGTTCATCTCGGCGATCGACTCGATCGGCGCCGTTCCGCCGATCAACGAATCACACGTCGAGATGGACGCGGCCTGGGCGCTTTACGAGGCCTACATCAAGATCCTGACCGGCGAGGTCGACACCGCGCTGGTGTACGGCTTCGGCAAGTCCTCGGCGGGCATCCTGCGTCAGATCCTGACGCGGCAGACCGACCCCTACACCGTCGCGCCGTTGTGGCCGGATTCGATCTCGATGGCCGGGCTGCAGGCGCGCATCGGGCTCGACACCGGCAAGTGGACCGAGGAGCAGATGGCGCGCGTGGCCTTCGACTCCTTCGCCAACGCGCGCCGGGTGGACAACGTGGAGGGGTCGATCAGCGTGGCCGAGTTGCTCGAGCGGCCCTTCTTCGCCGACCCGCTGCGCCGCCACGACATCGCCCCGATCACCGACGGCGCCGCGGCCATCGTGCTCGCGGCCGGCGACCGGGCGCGCGAGCTGCGCGAAAACCCGGCCTGGATCACCGGAATCGAGCATCGCATCGAAACGCCGGTGCTGGGCGCGCGGGACCTCACCGAGTCCCCGTCGACCAAGGCCGCCGCCCAGGTGGCCACCGGCGGGCGGACCGACAACCTCGACGTTGCCGAGATCTGCGCGCCGTTCACCCACCAACACCTGATCATCGCGGAAGCCATCCGGATACCGGGACCGACCAAGGTCAACCCGTCCGGCGGCGCGCTGGCGGCCAATCCCATGTTCGTCGCCGGTCTCGAACGCATCGGCTTTGCGGCACAACACATCTGGAACGGTTCTGCTGAGCGGGTGCTGGCGCACGCCACCAGCGGGCCTGCGCTACAACAGAACCTGGTCGCGGTGATGGAAGGAAAGAACTGATGGCCGGTGCAGGGCCAAACGTTGCTGCGGTACTAGGTACCGGACAAACGAAGTACGTCGCCAAGCGCCAAGACGTTTCGATGAACGGCATGGTGCGCGAGGCCATCGACCGGGCGCTGGCCGATTCCGGTTCCACCTTCGACGACATCGACGCCGTCGTGGTCGGCAAGGCGCCGGACTTCTTCGAGGGCGTCATGATGCCCGAGCTGTTCATGGCCGACGCCATGGGCGCCACGGGTAAGCCGCTGATCCGGGTGCACACCGCCGGATCGGTCGGCGGTTCTACCGGCGTGGTTGCCGCCAGCCTGGTCCAGTCCGGCAAGTACCGGCGCGTGCTCGCGATGGCCTGGGAGAAGCAGTCGGAGTCAAACGCCATGTGGGCGTTGTCGATTCCCATCCCGTTCATCAAGCCGGTGGGCGCCGGCGCGGGCGGCTACTTCGCCCCGCACGTGCGCTCCTACATCCGCCGGACCGGCGCGCCGACGAACATCGGCGCCATGGTCGCGGTCAAGGACCGGCTCAACGGCGTCAAGAACCCGCTGGCACATCTGCACCAACCCGACATCACCGTCGAGAAGGTGATGGCCTCGCCCATGCTGTGGGATCCGATCCGTTACGACGAGACCTGCCCGTCGTCCGACGGCGCCGCCGCCGTCGTAATCGGCAACGAGGAGGCCGCCGAAGCCCGCCTGGCGCAAGGACATCCGGTGGCGTGGATCCACGCCACCGCGTTGCGCACCGAGCCGCTGCAGTTCGCCGGACGCGACCAGGTCAGCCCGCAGGCCGGCCGTGACGCCGCCGCGGCACTATGGAAGGCCGCCGGCATCGAGAGCCCGATCGACGAGATCGACGCCGCGGAGATCTATGTCCCGTTCTCCTGGTTCGAACCGATGTGGTTGGAAAACCTCGGGTTTGCCGCCGCGGGCGAAGGCTGGAAGCTCACCGAAGCGGGCGAAACCAAGATCGGCGGTCGGCTGCCGGTGAACCCGTCCGGCGGGGTGCTGTCGTCGAACCCGATCGGCGCGTCGGGCCTGATTCGCTTCGCCGAAGCGGCCATTCAAGTAATGGGCAAGGGCGGCGACCACCAGGTTCCCAACGCGCGAAAGGCCCTGGGACACGCCTACGGCGGTGGCTCCCAGTACTACTCGATGTGGGTGGTCGGTGCTGACAAGCCCGCGGCCCAGCAGGTCTCGTGAGCCCGCCGACGACGATGCAGTGGGGGTACCGCCCGCTTGCGGGGGACGCAGCGATGAGGAGCGGCGCCGTTGAGTGAGCATCCCGCGCACGAGGCCGGCCGCCGCTCCCGCGAGGCGGTGGCGGCCCGGGACAAGGACGCCTGGCTGGCGGTATTCGCCGACGACGCCATCGTCGAGGACCCGATCGGGCCCTCGGTGTTCGACCCCGAAGGCCTCGGCCACCGGGGCCGTGACGCCATCGCGGCCTTCTGGGACAAGGCCATCGCCCCCACCAGCAAGATCGAGTTCTTCTTCCGCGACACCTACCAGTGCGGCAACGAAGAAGCCAACGTCGGGCACATCCTCATCACGACGGGTGAGTACCAGACGACAGCCGAGGGCGTTTTCACCTACCGGGTCGACGCCGAGGGCAAGATGGTGGCCCTGCGCGCCTACTGGGAGATGGAACGCGCCGCGGCCAACACGCGCAAAGTCTAGAGCGGCTCCAGCCCGGCCAGATGCCGCTGGGCGAGGTCGCGGTAGGCCTGCGGGTTCACCTTGACCCACATCTCGGCGCCGGTCCCGGCGACAGGGCCCTTGATCTGCGCCGGCGCTCCGACGGCAAGCATCCCGGCCGGGATCTGGGTGCCCGCCGTCACCAGTGAGTGCGCGGCCACCAGGCTGCGCGCCCCGATCACCGCACCGTCCAGAACGGTGGCGTGGTTCGCGATCAGCGCCTCCTGGCCGACGTGCACCCCGTGAATCAGGCACAGATGCGCGACCGTCGCACCGGGACCGATGTCGACCGGGATGCCGGGTGGCGCGTGCAACACCGATCCGTCCTGGACGTTGGCGCCCTCGCGCACCACGATCGGCCCGTAGTCGCCGCGCAACACGGCGTTGAACCAGACCGAGGCCCCCGCCTCCACCACGACATCGCCGATCAGAGTGGCCGTCGGGGCCACGAAAGCGGTGGGATCGACCCGTGGCGCGCGGCCCTCGAACGCAAACAGCGGCATCGTTTAGATATACCGCAGCGCGCATATGCCATGGCCAGGCTCGCCGTCGTTGCGCGCGCCCGCTGCAAAACTGTAACGTGTTCTAGTTAGAGGCCCAGCGAGTTGGAGGTGACAGGTGAGTACCGACACCAAGGCGGTCGGCATCCGGGAGATCGATCCCGGCGCCTTGCCGACCAGATACGCCCGCGGCTGGCACTGCCTGGGCGTTGCGAAGGACTTCCAGGACGGAAAGCCGCACTCGATCGAGGCGTTCGGCACCAAGCTGGTGGTTTTCGCCGACTCGCAGGGCGACATCAAGGTGCTCGACGGCTACTGCCGCCACATGGGCGGCGACCTCTCCGAGGGCACCATCAAGGGCGACGAGGTCGCCTGCCCGTTCCACGACTGGCGCTGGGGCGGCGACGGCCGCTGCAAGCTGGTCCCGTACGCCAAGCGCACACCCAAGACGGCGCGGACCCGGTCGTGGACGACCGACGTGCGCGGCGGCCTGCTGTTCGTCTGGCACGACCACGAGAACAATCCGCCGGACCCCGCCGTGCGCATCCCGGACATCCCGGAATCCCACAGCGACGAGTGGACCGAGTGGCGGTGGAACAGCATCCTCATCGAGGGCTCCAACTGCCGCGACATCATCGACAACGTCACCGACATGGCGCACTTCTTCTACATCCATTTCGGGTTGCCGACGTACTTCAAGAACGTGTTCGAGGGCCACATCGCCTCGCAGTACCTGCACAACGTGGGCCGGCCCGACGTCAACGACCTCGGCACGTCTTACGGTGAGGCGCACCTGGATTCGGAGGCGTCCTATTTCGGGCCGTCGTTCATGATCAACTGGCTGCACAATAGCTACGGCGGTTACAAGGCCGAGTCGATCCTGATCAACTGCCACTACCCGGTGACCCAGAACTCGTTCATGCTGCAGTGGGGTGTCATCGTCGAAAAGCCCAAGGGCATGGACGAAAAGATGACCGACAAGCTGTCGAGGGTGTTCACCGAGGGCGTCAGCAAGGGCTTCCTGCAGGACGTCGAGATCTGGAAGCACAAGACCCGCATCGACAATCCGCTGCTGGTCGAAGAGGACGGCGCGGTCTATCAGTTGCGTCGTTGGTACCAGCAGTTCTACGTCGACGTCGCCGACATCGAGCCGGAGATGGTGGAGCGCTTCGAGATCGAGGTCGACACGACCCGAGCCAATGAGTACTGGAATGCCGAGGTGGAGCAGAACCTCAAGGCCAAGGACTCCGAGGCGGACGAGCCCGCCACCGACGACGTGCCGGCCAACCAACACTAGGAATCATGAGCGAGGATCAGCCGGCGGTACCTGACGTCGATCAGCTCGCGCGGTCGATGTTGTTGCTGCACGGCGATCATCACGACCACGACGAGCATCGAGCCGGCCCCGAACGCAAGGGTGGGTCCTGGTCGAAATCAAGGGATTTCACCGACGATCCGCAGCGCGCCGCTGCGGTCGCCGAGGCCAGTCGGGCCGACCGCGAGCGCTACCTCAACTCGGGTCTGTTGCCGGTCGACTGCCGGTTCTGCCACGTGCGGGTCACCGTTCGAAGGCTCGGGCCCGGACACACCGCGGTGCAATGGAACACCGAGGCGTGGCAGCGGTGTGCGCACTTCACCGAGGTGCGTGCGTCCGGGGGCGACACCGCGCGCACGAGGTCGTGCCCCAAACTCGGTGACAGCATCGAGCATGCGGTCGCCGAGGGCTATCTGGACCTCGACGACGAGCCGGACGACGACTGAGCGGACGTCAACTCCGGGCCCTGCCCGCGGTTATGAACGGGCCGCCGCTCCGGCATTGGTGTATTGCCCACCTTCGAGCGACAACGCCGGCGCGACAGCGCGATTCGCGAATGTTGTCGCTGCGAGGCGGGCAAAACGCGCACCCATAAATCCGGAAACTATTGTGGCGCCTGTGATTTAAAGGCCCGCGAAGCGCTCCTTGACGGCCTCGGTGCTGAGTCCATAGTCGGCCAGCGAATAAGTGTGCTTCGGCGCACGCTCGCCGGCCTGGCTGTCGGCGTGAGTCTTCTCCATGGCGGCCTTGGCCTCATCGGTCAGCGTCAGGCCGAAGTGACGGTAGATGTCGGCCACGGTGCCCATCGGGTCGGTGATCAATTCCTTGTAGTCGACGTCGTAGAACTGCGACGGACTGTATCTGGCTCGCGCGGTGTTGAACCGCTCCAGTCCCCGCGACCAGGTTTCCATTGCATCAGCGCCGATTTGAGCCCCGGTGAACGACGTCGACCACCCCTCCGCGGTGTGCTGCGCCAGCGAGCACATCGAGGCCATGATCGTTTCGACCGGACGATGAGTCTGGATCACCAACGCGTCGGGATAGGTCGCCATCAACGCGTCCAACGCGAACAGGTGGCTGGGATTCTTCAGCACCCAGCGTTTGTCGGCGTCGTTGAGCCCGATCAGCTGAAGGTTGCGGCGGTGCCGCTGATATGACGGCGTCCAGTCCTGCTCCGAGAGCCACTGGGCGTAACTGGGCAGGTGCGCCAGCGTTTCGTAGGACACCGAATGCAGCGACTGCCGCAGCAGCTGCCAGCACTCCTCCAGCTCGTAGGCGGCCATGAAGTGCAGCCCGGTGTAGCCGGGGTTTTCCTGGTGGTGCTGGGTGAACTGCGCGTCGAGCTGGCGATACAGCGGGTGCGATTCCCACGTCTCGCGCGGTGGCCGCGGTTGCGGAAATTCGGCGAGCCACATGTGCAGGCCCTGATGCGCGGGATCGGCGCCCAGGAGCCGGTGCAGCGCCGTGGTTCCGGTGCGTACCAGGCCGGTGACGAAGATGGGCCGTTCGATGACGACGTCGGCGTATTGCGGGTACTGCTTCCACGCCGATTCGGAGAGCAATCGCGCGACCAGCGCTCCGCGCAGGAAGAAGCGATTCATCTTGCTGCCCAACACCGTAAGCCCGGCCTCGGTCCGGTAGGAGTCCAGCAGGACGCGCAGCGCTTCGCGGTAATTGTCGTCGTCAGCGCCGAAGTCGTCGAGCCCGGTCAGCTTGGTGGCCGACGCGTGCAGCTCGTCGACGGTGCCGATATCGGTGCGGTCGGACATCAGACGTGGTACTCCCCGCAGTTGACGTCCAGGGTCTGCCCGGTGATGCCGCTGGACAGATCGCTGGACAGGAACAGAATGGCCGATGCCACCTCGTCCTCGGTGGGCAAGCGCTTCAAATCGGAGTTCGCCGCGGTGGCCGCATAGATCTCGTCGACTGTCGTGCCGTACTTGCCCGCCTGGTGCTCGAAGTACGCCTGCAATGTGTCGCCCCAGATATACCCCGGCGCAACGGAATTGACCCGGATGCCCTTGTCACCGAGCTCGGTGGCCAGCGATTGGGACATGGAGAGCAGCGCGGACTTCGCCATCTTGTACGCGCCGTATTTCGCCTGCGAGTGGCGCAGCACCATGGAGTTGACGTTGACGATCGATCCGTGCGTCGCCTCCAACGCCGGCGTGAAGGCCTGGATCAGCCGCAGCGCGCCCAGCGCACTGAGCTCGATCGCGTCCCGGATGTGCTGAAAGCTGGTGCCGGCCAACGGCTTCATGGACGGCACCCGGAACGCGTTGTTGATCAGCACGTCGACCTTGCCGTAGGTGGCCATAGTGGTCTCGACCAAGTAGGCGACTTCGTCGTCGTCGGTGATGTCGGTGCGGACCGCCACGGCCTTGCGGCCGGAGTCGTTGATCCGCTTGGCAACCTCGTCCAGCCGTTCGACGGTACGGGCCGCCAGCACCAGGTCGGCACCGTTGTCGGCACATCGGTGTGCCAGCGTGGTACCGAGACCCGGGCCGACGCCGCTGATGATCACTACCTTGTCGTTGAGCATCCCTGACACCGTCACCCCAGCATCCTTGCCGCAATTTGTTGTTGGCGCAGCGCGATTCGCGCGCGCCACTCGTCCTCGGAAATCTTGTTGTGCTCGAAGTAGGGCAGCGTGGTCGCTATGGCGTCGACGTCGACCAGCTCGACGGAGGGGCCGTCGGCTTCGGTGAGTTGACGCGACACCCGCTGCCAGCGGAACTGCAGGATGCCCTTGCGATGGCCGAGGGTTTCGACCCAGTTGGTCACGCCCGGGTTCTGGTCGGCGACGACGATGCGCACCTTGCCGTCCGGATCCGCCTGGGCCTGAGTGTTGTTCAGCGACGTCTGGTGGTTGATGTAGTCCAGCGAGATGTACCACAGGCTGCCCAACTGGAAACCGAGGTAGGGCGCGTCGGTGGCCGGGATGGTGATCACCAGCGCCTGGTCGGGCCGCATCTCGTAGTGGCCCACCGACGAATACTGGGTCGCCAGTCCACCCGGCGTGAGCCGGGGCGCGACCATCGTGTTCACCGGAATGTTGAAGTAGAACCACTGCGGGAACTGCAGCCACGTCTTCACCCGGTTAACCAGTTGCTTTCCGGCTGTGGCATAACGCTTTTCGATGATTTCGCGGCTCAATGGGGGCGGCGCGGTGCCCGCGGTGTCCAGGCGCGAGATGGAAAGCGTGCCGCGCTGCGCCGCCCAGTCGCCGTACACCTCGCGGATGACCAGTTGCCCGGGACTCGTCGGCCGTACCCGCCACTCGAAGCTGCCGTCGGGTGCGATCTGCAGTTCCCGGTCGTCGAACGCGGCCTGGCTGACCGGGACGTTGTCGTCGGTGTATTCCCCGCCCAGCAGCTGGAAGCTCAGGTCGGTGGTGGTGCCGCGCCGGCCGGTGACCACGTAATCGTGGTTGGCGTGCACCCTCGTGCCGAAGTAGAGCGTGTCGGGGTTGTCCAGGCCCATCTTGGTGAACGGCCCGGTGCCCGATTGCAGGAAGGGATGGTCGCGGTCGTAGTCGAACGACAGGTGCAGACAGCCGGCGATGCAGCCGGCCAGGTACTGCAGCCCTTCCAGCAGGTCGGCTTCGGTCTCGATGTGAGGCGCCGCGGCCACCAGCTTCTCGGACTCGGCGATGGCTTCGATGAGGGAATCAGAGAACACGCCTAGACGCTAGAACGTGTTCTACTTTTTCGTCAATGGCGAACGTTCCCGCGCGTCGGCCGCGGCGTTCACGGACGACGCAGACTCACTACGGAGGGCAGGAGTGGGAAAGGTCGATCAGGTGCTGGCGCACGTCGGGATGCCGATTGAGGTAGTCGATGACGTTGCCGTTGCCGCCTTCGGCCTGAGACCTCTGCTGCAATTGCTGGTGGAGGTCCGGGTGCTTCTGCAGGTACGCATCGATGGATGCACCCACGTCCTGGTTGCACTGCGCGCTGGCCGTGCCGGCCAAGGGCACCGCGATCACCGCAGCGGCGGCAGCGGTCATCAATCCCCCGGCGAGCAGGCCGTACAGCCCACGACGCCGAGCGCCGACTGTGTTGGATGTGCTCATGTGCGCCAGGCTACTCGCGGCACCTTAGCGTGGCCTGTGCGTGCAGGCGAGAGACGGATCAGCGCGACGCCGCGGCGCCGCTCTCTTGCTCGCGCTTGATCTCGAGCGCGATGTCGATGAGCTGGTCTTCCTGGCCACCGATGAGTTTGCGCTGCCCGGCGCGGTGCAGCAGCTGGTGGGCCGGCACACCGTAGCGCTCGGACTGGCGGATGGCGTGCTTGAGGAAGCTCGAGTACACCCCGGAATACCCCATGATCAACGCATTGCGGTCGAGCAGGCACTCGGCGGGCATCGCCGGGGCGACCACCTCTTCGGCCGCGTCGGCGATGTCAAAGAAGTCGATCCCGGTCTTCACGCCGATCTTGTCGAACACCCCGATCAGCGCCTCGACGGGCGCGTTGCCCGCCCCGGCGCCGAACCGGCGGCAGGAGCCGTCGATCTGCTTGGCGCCCGCCCGGACCGCCTCCACACTGTTGGCCACCCCGAGCCCCAGGTTCTCGTGGCCGTGAAAGCCGACCTGGGCGTCGTCGCCGAGCTCGGCGACCAGCGCCGCCACCCGGTCCCGCACGCCCTCGAGGACCAGCGCTCCGGCCGAATCGACCACGTAGACGCACTGGCAGCCGGCGTCGGCCATGATGCGGGCCTGCGCCGCCAGCTTCTCGGGCGCAATGGTGTGGCTCATCATCAGGAACCCGACGGTTTCCAGGCCGAGCTCGCGGGCCAGGCCGAAGTGCTGGATCGACACGTCGGCCTCGGTGCAGTGCGTGGCGATCCGGCAGATCGAGCCGCCGTTGTTCTGGGCCTCTTTGATGTCTTCCTTGGTGCCGACGCCGGGCAGCATCAAGAAGGCGATCTTCGCCTCCTTGGCGGTCTGGGCCGCGAGCTTGATCAGCTCCTGCTCGGGGGTCTTGGAGAACCCGTAGTTGAAGCTCGAGCCGCCCAGGCCGTCGCCGTGGGTGACCTCGATGACGGGCACTCCGGCGGCGTCCAGAGCGGCCACGATCGCGCCGACCTCGTCGGTGGTGAACTGGTGACGCTTGTGGTGGGAGCCGTCCCGCAGCGACGTATCGGTCATCCGGACGTCCCAGACCGGGTTGAAGAAGACTTCACTCATGGCGCCACTTCTCCTCATCGCTTCGTCCCCCGCAAGCGGGCGGTATCCCCACTGCATCGTCGTCGGCACGGGTCATGATTGCGCTCCTCCGGCCGTCGCGCTCAAGGACTCCTTGGCGATCTCCTCGCCGACCTTCGTGGCCGCGGCGGTCATGATGTCGAGATTTCCAGCGTAAGGCGGCAGATAGTCGCCCGCACCCTCCACTTCGACGAATGTGGTGACCAGCGCCTGCCCACCCGAGTTGATCGACGGGTCGTCGAACTGGGGCTCGTTGAGCAGCCGGTAACCCGGCACATAGGTCTGCACCTCAGCCACCACGTCGTGAATCGACTTGGCGATCGCGTCGCGGTCGGCGTCCTCCGGGATGGCGCAGAAAATGGTGTCGCGCATGATCATCGGCGGGTCGGCCGGGTTCAGGATGATGATCGCCTTGCCGCGCTTGGCTCCGCCGATCGTCTCTACGCCCCTGCTGGTGGTCTTGGTGAACTCGTCGATATTGGCGCGGGTGCCGGGACCGGCCGAGAGTGAGGCGACCGAGGCGACGATCTCGGCGTAGGGCACGCCGCCGATGTCGGCGACGGCACGCGACACCGCGTACACGATCGGGATGGTTGCCTGCCCACCGCAGGTGATCATGTTGACGTTCGGTGCGTCCAGGTGCTGGCGCAGGTTGGCCGGCGGGATCACCGCCGGGCCCACGGCGGCCGGCGTCAGATCGATCGCGCGGATCCCGGCGGCCTCGTACTTGGGTGCGGCGTCGCGGTGCACGTAGGCGCTGGTCGCTTCGAACACCAGGTCGGGCTTCTCCGGCTGCGCCAACAACCAGTCCACACCCTCGTGGGTGGTCTCCAAACCCAGCTTTCGGGCCCGGGCCAAGCCCTCGCTCTCCGGGTCGATGCCGACCATCCAGCGGGGTTCCAGCCAATCCGATCGCAGCAGCTTGTAAAGCAGGTCAGTGCTGATGTTCCCCGACCCGACAATGGCCACAGTCGCCTTAGTCGGCATGATGCTCCTCGAGCTTTGAGGTTTAGTTAGATGATTTAAATTCGAGCCTATTCGAACGACAGGCGGACCGAACCGAGGCCCGCAAAATCGGCGACGAAGTCGTCGCCGGGGTGCACGTCGATCGCCCGCGTGCACGACCCGGGCAGCACCACGTCACCCTTGCGCAACCGGACGCCGAAGCTCTCCACCTTGCGCGCCAACCAGGCCACCGCGGTGACCGGATTGCCCAGCACCGCGTCACTACGTCCCTTGGCGATCACCTCATTGTTGCAAGTCAGCACCGCGTCGATCTTCGTCACGTCGAGCTCGGCCGGCGAGACCCGCGCCTGACCCAGTACGTAACCCGCCGAAGACGCGTTGTCGGCGATGGTGTCGCACAACCCGATCTTCCAGTCGGTGATCCTGGTGTCGATCAACTCGATCGACGGGACCAGCGCCTCGGTGGCCGCCAGCACGTCGTCCTCGGTGCAGCCGGCGCCGGGCAGATCGGCGGACAGGATGAACCCGACCTCTACCTCCACCCGCGGGTACAGGTAGCGGTTCGTCTTGACCGGAGTGTCCTCGAACAGCTGCATCTCGTCGAGCAGATGGCCGTAATCCGGCTCGTCGACCCCCATCATCTGCTGCATCGCCTCGCTGGACAGGCCGACCTTGTGGCCCAGCACCCGGGCTCCTTCGGCGACCCTCTGGCGGATGTTGATCAGCTGAATCTCATAGGCGTCGACGACGTCGATCTCCGGATAGGTGGCGGTCAGCGGGGTTATCGGCTCGCCGCTGCGCTCGGCTTGCGCCAAGTCGGCGGCCAGCTCGTCGCGCATGGCAACACTGAGCATCTCTCCAAGTCTCCTCGTCGCTCGACCGGGCCAGTAGCGGCCGCCCCGGGCAATTCTATAACGTGTTCTACATGTCAGCGCAGGAGTACGACGTCGTCGTGGTCGGAAGCGGCGGAGCCGGCATGGTGGCCGCCCTTACCGCCGCTCACCGGGGTCTTTCCACCATAGTCATCGAGAAGGCCCCCCACTTCGGCGGCTCCACCGCACGCTCAGGAGGCGGCGTTTGGATCCCAAATAACGAAGTGCTCAAGCGTGACGGGGTCCGCGATACCGCCGAGGCCGCCCGCACTTATCTGCACGGGATCATCGGAGACGTCGTCGAGCCCGAGCGCATCGATACCTACCTCGAGCGCGGCCCCGAGATGCTGTCGTTCGTCCTCAAGCACACTCCGCTGAAGATGTGCTGGGTCCCGCGCTACTCCGACTACTACCCCGAGTCGCCGGGCGGCCGCGCGGAGGGCCGATCGATCGAGCCGAAGCCGTTCAACGCCCGCAAGCTCGGCGCCGACGAATCCGGCCTGGAGCCGGCGTACGGCAAGGTCCCGCTGAACGTCGTGGTGATGCAACAGGATTACGTGCGGCTGAACCAGCTCAAGCGGCACCCCCGCGGCGTGGCGCGCAGCCTGAAGGTCGGGGCACGCACCATGTGGGCCAAGGCGAGCGGCAAGAACCTCGTCGGCATGGGCCGGGCATTGATCGGTCCGCTGCGCATCGGATTGCAGCGAGCCGGGGTGCCGGTAGTGCTCAACACCGCGCTCACCGACCTCTACGTCGAAGACGGCGTCGTGCGCGGCGTCTACGCGCGCGGCACCGGCGACGCCGAATCCAGTGAGCCCCAGCTGATCCGGGCCCGCCGTGGCGTGATCCTGGCGTCGGGCGGGTTCGAGCACAACGAGCAGATGCGGGTGAAATACCAGCGCGCACCGATCACCACCGAGTGGACCGTGGGCGCGGTCGCCAACACCGGCGACGGAATCCTGGCGGGCGAAAAGCTCGGCGCCGCACTGGACATCATGGAAGACGCGTGGTGGGGTCCGACCGTCCCGCTGGTGGGTGCGCCCTGGTTCGCGTTGTCCGAGCGCAACTCGCCCGGATCGATCATCGTCAACATGTCGGGCAGGCGGTTCATGAACGAATCGATGCCTTACGTCGAAGCCTGCCATCACATGTATGGCGGCCAATACGGTCAGGGACCCGGCCCGGGCGAAAACATTCCCGCGTGGCTGGTGTTCGACCAGCAGTACCGGGACCGCTACATCTTCGCGGGATTGCAGCCCGGACAACGTATTCCGCGTAAGTGGCTGGAGTCCGGGGTCATCATCCAGGCCGACACGCTGGCCGAGCTGGCGCAGCAGGCCGGCCTCCCACCGGGCGAACTCGCCGCGACGGTCCAACGTTTCAACGGGTTCGCGCGCTCCGGCGTCGACGAGGACTACAAGCGCGGCGAGAGCGCGTACGACAGGTACTACGGCGACCCGACCAACAAGCCGAACCCCAACCTCGGCGAGATCAGTCATGCGCCCTACTACGCGGCCAAGATGGTGCCCGGCGACCTGGGGACCAAGGGTGGCATCCGCACCGATGTCCACGGCCGCGCGCTGCGCGACGACGGCAGTATCATCGAAGGCCTTTACGCCGCAGGCAATGTCAGTGCTCCGGTGATGGGCCACACGTACCCCGGTCCGGGTGGCACCATCGGTCCGGCCATGACATTCGGCTACCTGGCGGCGTTGCACATCGCGGAGGAAAGCTGAGATGCCGATCGACGTAGAAGTCGCGCTGAATGCCGAGCTGGATCCCATCGAATTCTCCTGGGCCAGTAGCGATGTGCAGCTCTACCACCTGGGACTGGGTGCGGGCGCCGATCCGATGGACCCGCGCGAGCTGCGCTACCTGATCGACGACACCCCGCAGGTGCTGCCGACATTCGGCAACGTGGCCGCCACCTTCCATGCCACGAAACCGCCGACGGTCAAGTTCCCCGGCATCGACATCGAGCTGGGCAAGGTGCTGCACGCCAGCGAGCGCGTCGAAGCGCCCGCTCCGCTGCCGCCGTCGGGCTCGGCCAAGGCCGTCACCCGGTTCACGGACATCTGGGACAAGGGCAAGGCCGCGGTGATCTGGAGCGAGACGACGGTGACCGCGCCGGATGGCACGCTGCTGTGGACGCAGCGCCGGTCCATCTTCGCCCGCGGCGAAGGCGGATTCGGCGGCGAGCGTGGCGCCTCGACCTCGGACGGCGCGCCGGATCGTGCTCCCGATCTCGAGGTCGACGTGCCGATCCTGCCGCAACAGGCACTGCTCTACCGGCTGTGCGGCGACCGCAACCCGCTGCACTCCGATCCCGAATTCGCCGCCGCCGCAGGGTTTTCGCAGCCCATTCTGCACGGACTGTGCACGTACGGCATGACCTGCAAGGCGATCACCGATGCGCTGCTCGACGGTGATGCCGGCGCGGTCGCGGCCTACGGCGCGCGTTTCGCCGGGGTGGCGTTCCCCGGTGAAACGCTCAAGGTCGGCATCTGGAAGGACTCGACGTCTTCTGAAGGCCGCTTCCTGGCCAGCGTTGTCGCGCCCTCGCGCGACAACGCCGTCGTGCTGTCGGGCGTCGAACTGGTCCCTGCGTAGCTTTCGCGCCGAACGTCCAGCCTTCTCGCGCCGAGCCTTCTCGCGCCGAGCCTTCTCGCGCCGAGCTTCCAGCCTTCTCGCGCCGAGCGTGAAGTTAGTTTCACGTTCGGCTACGAGCGTGAAAGCAGTTTCACGCTCGGCGGGCGCGAGCCGCGCGCACCCGACGGACGATTCCGGCCGGCCTGTCGCCTGCGAGCACCCTCACTACGATCCAGCCGCGACGCTCGATGTTCTCCAATCGCCGGACGTCCCAGCTGTACTGCCAGCGATCGCTGCGGTGATGTTCACCGTCATACTCGACCGCTACTTTGACGTCCTCCCAACCCATATCCAAATATGCGATCGCGCTGCCCAATTCGTCGAGCACGGGAATCTGGGTTTGCGGCCGCGGCAAGCCGGCCTCGATCAAGACAATCCGCAGCCACGACTCCTTCGGTGATTGCGCGCCGCTGTCGAATAGCGCTATGGCCTTGCGCGCCTGCACGATGCCTCGGCGGCGCGAGTACCTTTCCGCGAGTATCTCGACGTCGGCCGCCTTGATTCCGGTCGCGCGGGCCAACGCGTCCATTCCGGCAACCGCTGCATTCTTCGAATACCAGCATCCGATATCGAGGGCTGTCCTAGCTGCCGAGGTCAGCGGGATCTTTCCCATGACGACGATTTCGTCGTCCTCGATACGGTCGCCGTGCGCCCTGATCCCAGCCTGGAAGTGGCGGTTGTCGTGGATGAGGTCCACCACCGTCAAGTCGTCGACCCATTTGCTCCCGTGTAATGCTGCGGCGCCGAACCCGGCAACCACGCCCCTGCGTCCGGACCACAACCAGCCGGCCCTCGCTCGTAGCGCGGCGGTGACATCCGCATCCCGATCGACGTAGACGTCTCGGAACAGCCGGAGATAGCCAGTGCAGAGTTGGCCTCTGGTTAATACGCCTCGAGCAACGGCCTCACTCCCCAGGAACGGCTCAACCACGACGGCAGCGTCGCACGTGTCATTGCCGGCGTCACTTCACTCGTCGACTGTGAAGTTAGTTTCACGGTCGGCAGCGAGCGTGAAACTAACTTCACGCTCGGCCGGAAGCAAGCTCGCCGCCAGGCCCTAGCCCAAGATCAGGCCCGACGTGGGCACGCCGGTTCCCGCGGTGACGAGCACGTGCTCGACGGCGGGCACCGGATTCACCGAGGTGCCCCGCAATTGGCGCACTCCCTCGGCGATGCCGTTCATGCCGTGGATGTACGCCTCGCCGAGCTGGCCCCCGTGGGTGTTGATGGGCAGCCGCCCACCGATCTCGATGGCACCGTCGGCGATGTAGTCCTTGGCCTCACCCTTGCCGCAGAATCCCAACTCCTCCAACTGAATCAGCGTGAACGGGGTGAAGTGGTCGTAGAGCACGGCGGTCTGGATGTCGGTCGGCTTCAGCCCCGACTGCGCCCACAGCTGCCGGCCAACGACCCCCATCTCGGGCAAGCCGAGCTCCGGCCGGTAGTAGCTGACCATCGTGTACTGGTCGGGACTGGAGCCCTGCGCGGCCGCTTCGATGATCGCAGGCCGCTGCTTGAGATCCTTCGCGCGCTCCGGCGACGTCACCACGATGGCGACGGCGCCGTCGGTCTCCTGGCAACAGTCCAGCAGCCGCAGCGGCTCGGCGATCCACCGCGAATTCTGGTGATCCTCAATGGTTATCGGCTTCTCGTAGAAGTACGCCTTCGGGTTCTTGGCCGCGTGCTTGCGGTCGGCCACCGAAATCGCACCGAAGTCCCGGCTGCTGGCACCCGACAGATGCATGTAGCGCTGGGCGATCATCGCGACCTGCGCGGCCGGCGTGGAAAGGCCGTGCGGATAGGAAAACGAATTGTCCGCCGCGGTCGAATCGGCCTGCACCCCGGCGTTTCCCACCAACCGCGTCTGTACCTGACCGAACCGCATGCCCGAACGCTCGTTGAACGCCCGGTACGCGACGACGACGTCGGCCACCCCGGTGGCTACGGCGATCGCCGCCTGCTGGACGGTCGCGCACGCGGCGCCGCCGCCGTACCCGATTTGGGAGAAGAACTTCAAGTCACCGATGCCGACCGCACGCGCGACGGCGGTCTCGTTGTTGGTGTCCATCGTGAAGGTGGTCAGCCCGTCGACATCGGAGGGGCTCAACCCGGCGTCGTCGAGCGCATCCAGCACAGCCTCCGCGGCCAGCCGCAGCTCGCTGCGGCCGGAGTCCTTGGAGAAGTCGGTGGCGCCGATACCGACGATCGCGGCCTTACCCGACAACATCTACGAACCCCCGATCGTCAGCGTCACGTTCGCGATGACGTGATCACCAAGGCTGTTGCGGCCGAACACCTTCAGCGTGATCAGGCCGTCGTCGATGGCGGTCACCTCGCCGGAGAAGGTGACGGTGTCGTAGGCATACCACGGCACGCCGAGCCGCAGGCCGATCGACTTGATCAGCGCCGTTGGGCCCGCCCAGTCGGTGACATAACGCTGCACCAGGCCGGTGTCGGTGAGGATGTTGACGAAGATGTCCTTGGAACCCTTGGCCTGGGCCAGGTCCCGGTCGTGGTGCACATCCTGAAAGTCCCTGGTGGCCAGGGCCGTTGAGATGATGAACGTCGGCGTGCCGTGCAGCTTGAGTTCGGGCAGGGTGGTGCCCACTTCAACGACGAGTGCACTCATGCTTGATCTCCCAAGGGCTCCCAGGCGTAGAGGCTCCACTCCGGGCCGGACTCACCGGCCGGGAAGTCGATATAGGTTGCGCGGACCGGCATTCCGATTTTGATTTCGGCGGCCTCGACGTTGCGTAGCTCGCCGAGCATGCGGACGCCCTCTTCCAGTTCGACCAGTGCGATCACAAACGGCAGCGTGCGCCCGGGCACCTTCGGCGCGTGGTGCACCACGAAGCTGAACACTGTGCCACGGCCGCTGGCCACCGCGTAGTCGATGGGTTCGGCCTTATCCTGCCACACCGCAGGCACCGGCGGGTGCTGCAGGGCGCCATCGGCGAGGCGCTGGATGCGCAGCTCGTGCGCCGCCACGCCCTCCCAGAAGAAGGCGGTGTCACGCGACACCGCCGGTCGCATCATGGCGTCGGCGTCCAGGTCCTGCGGGACGGACCCGGTCGCGCCGGAATCTTCGCGAGGCCTGAATTTCAGAATGCGCCAGGCCATTTCGGCGACATCCTCGTCACCGACCCGCCAGGTGATGTGCTGGTTGATGAACCATCCCTCGCCGAGCCCCGTCTGCTTCGGGCCGACCACGTCGCGCATCTCGGAGACGACCGTGACCTGCTCGCCCGGACGCAGATACCGGTGGTAGGTCTGCTCGCAGTTGGTGGCGACCACCCCGATGTAGCCGGCCTCGTCGAACAGCTGCATGATCGGGCCCATGGGGTCGTCGGTCGGGCGTTCCCCACCCAGCCCGAACATGGTCCACACCTGGATCATGGCCGGCGGGGCGACGATTCCGGGATGGCCGGCGGCCTTGGCGACGGCCTCGTCGACGTAGATCGGGTTGCGGTCCCCGAGCGCCTCGACCCAGTTGTTGATCGTCGGCTGGTTCACCGGATCCCGGGCCTGGCGCGGGGCAGCCACGACGGTGGCGGTGATCTCCGCGACCGCTTCCTTGATGTCGGTCATCGAGGCACCCTCGGCACTTTGAGTCCGGCCGCGGCGATCATCTCCCGCATCACTTCGTTCACGCCGCCGCCGAAGGTGATGACCAGGTTGCGCTTGGTCTGCGAGTCCAGCCACTTCAACAGGTCGGCGGTATCCGAATCGGCGGGGTTGCCGTACTTGCCGACGATCTCCTCGGCGAGCCGGCCGATGTACTGAATCTTCTCGGTACCAAAGACTTTCGTCGACGCGGCATCGGCCACATTGATGTCCTCACCGGCGGCGGCCACCTGCCAGTTGAGCAGCTCGTTGATCCGCCACATGGCATGGATCTCACCGAGGGCCCGCTTGACGTCCTGGTGGTCGATCGGCGTGACGCCGTCGCTGCCCGGCTTGGACGCCCAGGCGTGCACCCGGTCGTAGATGCCGGCGGTCCGGCCCGCCGGGCCCAGCATGACGCGTTCGTTGTTGAGCTGGGTGGTGATCAGCCGCCACCCGCCGTTCTCCTCGCCGACCAGCATGTCGGCGGGCACCCGCACGTCGTTGTAATAGGTGGCGTTGGTGTGGTGGGCACCGTCGGACAGGATGATCGGCGTCCAGGAGTAGCCGGGGTCCTTCGTGTCGACGATCAGGATCGAAATGCCTTTGTGTTTCACGGCTTCCGGGTCGGTGCGGCAGGCCAGCCAGATGTAGTCGGCGTCGTGGGCGCCGGTGGTGAAGATCTTCTGCCCGTTGACGATGTACTCGTCGCCCTGGCGCACCGCGGTCGTCCGCAGGGCGGCGAGGTCGGTGCCGGCCTCGGGCTCGGTGTAGCCGATCGCGAAGTGCACCTCGCCGGCCAGGATGGCGGGCAGGAATTTCTTCTTCTGTTCCTCGCTGCCGAACTGCTGCAGCACCGGACCGACCGTCTGCAGCGTCACCGCGGGCAGCGGCACGTCGGCCCGATGCGCCTCGTTGACGAAGATCGATTGCTCGATGGGGCCGAAGCCCAAGCCGCCGAACTCCTTCGGCCATCCGACGCCGAGCTTGCGGTCCTTACCCATCCGCCGGATCACCGCGCGGTAGGCCTCGTTGTGCCGGTCCTGCTCCATCGCCTTCATCTCGTCGGACGAGATCAGGTTCGAAAAGTATTCCCGTAGTTCCGCTTGCAGCTGGCGCTGCTCCGGAGTCAGGTCTATGAACATTGCGCTCCCACCAGGTCGAGACGATGAGAAGAACCGCCCAGCAGCCGGGACAGGTCTTTGATCGTGGAGTAGTACCGGTGCATCGGATAGGTGATGTCCATTCCCATCCCGCCGTGCAGGTGATGGCAGATCTGCATGACCGGCGGCGCCTGTGACGTGATCCAGTAGCCGAGGACATCCAGGTCGTCGTCCGCGTCCCGGCCTTCCGACAGCCGCCACGCAACCGACGTCGCCGCCAAATTGATTGTGCGCGAAGCGATGTAGACCTCGGCGAGCTGGGCGGCGACGGTTTGGAACGTCGACAGTGGCTTGCCGAACTGTTTGCGGTTGGCCACGTAGTCGGCCGTCAGCCGCAGTGCCCCGGCCACCAGGCCGTCGGCGTAGGCGCCGACGGCGGCCAGCACCAACTGGTTGACCCGGGACGCCGTCGCGCCCGCCAAAACGTTCGAGTCTTCGACCGCGACGTCGGCGAACGTGACCGTGTACTCCTCGGAGTCGTTCGAGGTGGGGGTTTGGACCATGTCGACACCGTCGGCCTTCGACGACACGACGACGACCGCGCTGTCGGCCGTGACGACGATCCAATCCGCTTGTCCCGCATAGCCGACGCCGACCTTGGTGCCCGATAGGCGGCCGCCCGCGAAGGTGGTCGACGGCCGGTCCGGCAGCGCCGCACCCGGCTCGTTGAGGGCGGCGGTCAGCACGGCGCCCTTGGCGACGCCGGCCAAAAACCGGTCCTGCTGTTCATCGGAGGCCAGATCGAGCAGTGGCAGCACGCCGAAACCCAGGGTGGCCAGGGCCGGCGTGATGGCGCCGTGGCGGCCGATCTCGGTCAGCACGGTGGCGACCTCCGCTAGGCCGACGCCGTCGCCACCGAGGCGCTCCGGCACCGGTAGTGCCGTGACACCGCCGTCGACCAAACCGTCCCAACTCAATTCACGCTCGAACACCGACGTGACGACATCGGCGACGGCCTGTTGCGTCGCGGTGAGGTCGAAGTCCATCAGGACGTCACCGCGGGCTTGCCGGCGTAGTCGACCTGCCAGTGCTTGATGCCGTTGAGCCACCCCGACCGCAACCGCTCGGGCTCGCCGATCGGCTTGAGGTCCGGCATGTGATCGGCGACCGCGTTGAAGATCAGGTTGATCGTCATGCGGGCGAGGTTCGCACCGATGCAGTAGTGGGCGCCGGTGCCGCCGAAGCCGACGTGTGGGTTCGGGTCGCGCAGGATGTTGAAGGTGTGCGGATCTTCGAAGACCTCTTCGTCGAAGTTGGCCGACCGATACGACATCACCACCCGCTGACCCTTCTTGATCGGCACGCCGGACAGCTCCGTGTCCTCATTGGCCGTGCGCTGGAAGGCCGAAACCGGAGTGGCCCACCGGATGATCTCGTCGGCCGTGGTCACCGGCCGCTCCTTCTTGAACAGCTCCCATTGATCGGGGTTGTTCGCCATCGCGATCATGCCGTGGGTGATGGAGTTCCGCGTCGTCTCGTTGCCCGCCACCGCCAGCATGACCACGAAGAAACCGAACTCGTCATCGGAGAGCTTCTCGCCGTCGATGTCGGCCTCGATCAGCGTGGTGACGATGTCGTCGGTGGGGTTCTTGCTGCGCTCCGCCGCCATCGCCATGGCGTAGGTGATCAGTTCCAGCGACGACTGCGCGGGGTCGACGTGGGCGTATTCGGGGTCGGTGCCACCGGTCATCTCATTGGACCAGCGGAACAGCTTGTCCCGATCCTCCTGGGGAACGCCGAGCAGACCGGCGATGGCCTGCAGCGGCAGCTCGCACGAGACCTGTTCGACGAAGTCGCCGCTGCCCTCTTTGGCGGCGGTCGCGGCAATGTTCTGGGCACGCTGGGCCAGTTCGGCTTCCAGCCGCCCGATGGCCCGTGGGGTGAACCCGCGGGAGATGATCTTGCGCAGCCGGGTGTGGTGCGGCGCGTCCATGTTCAGCATCACGCTGCGCTGCAGCTCGACCTGCTCCCGCTTCATCTCCGGCGGCCAGGTCGGGATGGCGCCGTTCATCCAGCTCGAGAAGACGTCGCTGCGCTTGGACACCTCCTTGACGTCGGCGTGCTTGGTGACGAGCCAGTAGCCGTGGTCCTCGAACCCGCCCGCGCCATCCGGGATGTCGACCCAGTGGATCGGCTCCGCCTTGCGAAGCTGGGCGAGCTCCTCGACGGGCAGCCCGGCGAGGTTGACGTCGGGGTCGAGAAAGTCGAAATCGGCGGGAATGTTGGGGGGTGCCATGTAGGGTGCGCTCCTTTTACAACACTAATTGCAACGTGTTCTAGTGCCAGTAAAACACGCCTCCTGCGCAGATAAAAGGCAGGTCACCATCCTCGCTTGTCAGAGTAATGAAACGTGTTCTAGCCTGACGGAATGGGTAACCCTGTCATCGTCGAAGCCACTCGCAGCCCCATCGGCAAACGGAACGGGTGGCTGTCCGGTCTGCACGCCACCGAGTTGCTGGGGGCCACGCAGAAGGCCCTCGTGGAGAAGGTACGAGCCGACTCCGGCTTCGAAATAGATATGGTCGAGCAGATCGTCGGCGGCTGCGTCACGCAGTTCGGCGAGCAGTCCAACAACATCACGCGCGTCAGCTGGCTCGTCGCGGGCCTGCCCGAGCACGTCGGTGCGATGACCGTGGACTGCCAGTGCGGCAGCGGCCAGCAGGCCAACGGCCTGGTCGCCGGTCTTATCGCGGCGGGCGCCATCGACATCGGCATCGCGTGCGGCATCGAGGCCATGAGCCGCGTCGGGCTCGGCGCGAACGCGGGTCCCGACCGCACCATCCTGCGCCCGTCGTCGTGGGACATCGACCTTCCCGACCAGTTCACCGCGGCCGAGCGGATCGCCAAGCGGCGCGGCATCACTCGCGACGAGATCGACGAATTCGGCCTGGCGTCCCAGACCAAAGCCAAGCAGGCGTGGGAAGAAGGCCGTTTCGATCGCGAGATCTCCCCGATCGAGGCCCCGGCGCTCGACGAGAACAAACAACCGACGTCCGAGCGCGTCACGATCAGCCGCGACCAGGGCCTGCGCGACACCACCCTGTCGGGCCTCTCCGCGCTGAAGCCCGTGCTCGAGGGCGGAATCCACACCGCGGGAACGTCGTCGCAGATCTCCGACGGCGCGGCGGCGGTGCTGTGGATGGACGAGGACAAGGCCAAGGCGCTGGGCCTGCGGCCGCGAGCCCGCATCGTCAGCCAGGCGCTGGTCGGGGCCGAGCCGTACTACCACCTGGACGGCCCGGTGCAGTCGACGGCGAAGGTGCTGGAGAAGGCCGGGATGAAGATGGGCGACATCGACATCACCGAGATCAACGAGGCGTTCGCCTCGGTGGTGCTGTCGTGGGCACGGGTGCACGATCCCGACATGGCCAAGGTCAACGTCAACGGCGGGGCCATCGCGCTGGGGCACCCGGTCGGCAGCACCGGAAGCCGGCTCATCACCACCGCGCTGCACGAGCTGGAGCGCACCGACCAGACGACCGCGCTGATCACCATGTGCGCGGGCGGCGCCCTGTCGACCGGCACCATCATCGAACGCATCTAGCCCCGCCCTTGATCGTCTCCGAAGAGAGCCGCATCGCCGCGGCGCAGTCATACATCGACGCGCTCGTCAGCCATGAGGGTGACGCCGTTCCGTTCGCGCGCGGGTGCACCCGCATCGAGCAGGGAATCAAGAACGGCTTCTCGGGAAATCACCTGCGGCGCAGCCTCAATCGCGGAATGCAGTACCGGTTGCTCGCGGACACGACACCACCGGACTACCGCATCGACGGCGACCGGGTGCACGCGGCATACCGGGTGCTGACCAGGGCGGCGTTCGGTGGTCGGCGGCTCGCCGCACACGTCGACGAGACCTTCGTGATTCCGGCCGAAAGCGCAAGCGGGAAAGCCGAAATCCACCACATCAAGGTTCGCTTCCAACCCTTTATCCAGCGGTGAGGACGTCAAGGAGCTCGCATGCCGAAACCGAAGCCTCGTTCACTCAATGCCCCGTGGGTCGGCTTCATCATCAAGTGGATGGCCAAGAGCAACGCATGGATTTATCAGCGCAGCAACGGAAAGCTGGGCAACACGTTCCAGAAAGCGCCGGTCGCGCTGCTCACCACCACGGGTCGCAAGAGCGGTGAACCCCGGGTCAGCCCGCTGCTCTACCTGCGCGAGGGGAACCGGGTGATTCTGGTCGCCTCCAAGGGAGGCAGTGACAAACACCCCCAGTGGTACTTCAACCTCAAGGCCAACCCCGAAGTCTCCGTGCAGATCAAGGACGAGGTCCTGCGACTGCGGGCCCGCGATGCCACCGAGGCGGAACGCGCCGAGTACTGGCCGAAGCTGGATGCCATGTATCCGTCGTTCGACGACTACCGGTCGTGGACCGATCGGGTCATCCCGATCGTCATCTGCGATCCCTGAGTTTCCCTGCCGCCCGAGTGGGGAATCATCAGGGCACCATGACCGACCGCCGCTGGATCCGTAATTCGCGCCCGATTGCCCTGCTGCTCAAGTATTTCGCGCGCGCCCATATCTGGGTGTACCGACGAACCAACGGCAAGGTCGGGGCGAAGCTGCTGCGGTTCCCGGCGGCCCTGCTGACCACCACCGGGCGCAAATCCGACGAGCCGCGAACCACCGCGACGCTGTACCTGCGCGACGGCGAGCGGGTGATCCTGCCCGCGTCCTTCGGCGGGCGCGACAAGGATCCGTCGTGGTATCTCAACCTCAAGGAAAACCCCGACGTGCGGGTGCAAATCCGCGCGCAGCGCCTGGACTTGATCGCGCGCGACGCCACAGAGGCTGAGCGCCAACGGTATTGGCCACAATTGACGCGGATGTACCCGCCCTACCGCAAGTACCGCGAGGCCGCCGATCGAGTTATCCCGCTGGTGGTGTGCGAACCGCGCTAGGCGCCGTAGACGGGAACCGGCCGTCGGGCCTTGGCGAGCAGATCGGCGACGACGCGTCCCAGTTCCGCGGGATCCCACCTCGCGCCCTTGTCGATTTCCGGCCCGTGCGCCCAGCCCTCGGCGACACGGATCTTGCCGCCCTCGACCTCGAACACCTTGCCGGTGACGTCGCGCGATTCGGCGCTGCCCAGCCAAACCACCAGCGGTGAAATGTTTTCCGGGGCCATGGCGTCGAAGTCCTGGTCCTGCGTCGCCATCATCTCGGCGAACACCGTCTCGGTCATGCGGGTGCGGGCCGAAGGCGCGATGGCGTTGACGGTGACACCGTAGCGCCCCATCTCGGCGGCACCGACCAACGTCATCGCCGCGATGCCGGCCTTGGCGGCGCTGTAGTTGCCCTGCCCGACGCTGCCCTGCAGGCCGGCGCCCGAGCTGGTGTTGATGATCCGGGCGTCAACGGTTTTGCCCTCCTTGGACAGCCCACGCCAGTACGACGCGGCGTGGCGCATCGTGGCGAAGTGCCCCTTGAGGTGCACGGCGATGACGGCGTCGAATTCCTCTTCGCTGGTGTTGGCCATCATCCTGTCACGCACGATGCCGGCGTTGTTCACCAAAACGTCTAGGCCGCCATAGGTTTCGACGGCGGTTTTGATCAGGCTCGCCGCCTGGTCCCAATCCGCGATGTTGGAGCCGTCCGCGACGGCTTCGCCACCGGCGGCGGTGATTTCGTCGACGACGGTCTGGGCGGCGCTGCCGCCGCCGGCCGGCGAACCGTCCAGGCCCACCCCGATGTCGTTGACCACCACCCGCGCGCCCTCTTCCGCGAACGCCAGTGCATGCGCGCGACCGATACCGCCGCCCGCTCCGGTGACGATGACGACACGGCCGTCAACCACTCCCATAGCCCTTGTCTCCTCTACTTGACCGCGCTGGCGGTCGTCGTGGACAGATAGTGCGGCGGCTCGCCGCCACCGTGCACCTCTAACGAAGCGCCGCTGATATAGGCGGCCGCGTCCGAAGCCAAAAACGCTGCGGCCCAGCCGACATCCTCGGGCTTGGCTAACCGGCCCAGCGGCACATTCTTCGAGATAGCGGCGATGGAGTCGGCGTCGCCATAGAACAGCTCGGACTGCTCGGTCTCCACCATGCCGACCACACAGGCGTTGACCCGCACCTTCGGGCCCCACTCCACGGCGAGGGTTTGGGTGAGGCTTTCCAGGCCGGCCTTGGCCGCCCCGTAGGCGCCCGTGCCCGGGGAGGGGCGGCGGCCGGACAGGCTGCAGATGTTGATGATCGACCCGCCCCGCTGGGTTTGCATGTGAGCGTTCGCGTGCTGCGAAACCGACAGCGCACCAATCAGATTCAGCTCGATGATCTTGCGGTTGAACTTGGCGCTGGATTCGGCGGTCAGCACGTAGGGCGATCCCCCCGCGTTGTTGACGACGACGTCTAGCCGGCCGTGCCGGTCCACGATCGTGTCGATCAAGGCTTTGACGGCGTCGTCGTCGCGGACGTCGCAGGAGTGGAATTCATACGGCGATCCCTCGACCGGCCGCCGCGCACAGGTGACGACGGTGGCGCCCTGCTCGGCGAAAACCGAGCTGATGCCAGAACCCACCCCGCGCACACCGCCGGTGACGAGAACGACCCGCCCGGCCAGCCCCAACTTGATGGCGTCAGAAGGGGGGCATGCTTCGGCGCGAGTCACTGTGCTAGCGTACCAAGCAAGTGCTTGCTTAGGTAGTTACCCCCACAAGGAAGTGGCACCTTGCCCATCACATCCACAATCACCGAACCGGGCATCGTCGCGGTCACCGTCGACTTCCCGCCCGTCAACGCCATCCCGTCGCGCGGCTGGTTCGACCTCGCCGACACCATCACCGCGGCCGGCCAAGACCCCAACACCCACGTGGTGATCCTGCGCGCAGAGGGCAGGGGCTTCAACGCCGGGGTCGACATCAAGGAAATGCAGCGCACCGAGGGATTCACCGCCCTGATCGACGCCAACCGCGGGTGCTTCGCCGCGTTCCGCGCGGTCTACGAGTGCGCGGTGCCCGTCGTCGCGGCGGTGAACGGATTCTGCGTCGGCGGCGGCATCGGGCTGGTCGGCAACTCCGACGTCATCGTGGCCTCCGACGACGCCACCTTCGGGCTGCCCGAGGTGGAACGCGGCGCACTCGGCGCGGCGACGCACCTGTCGCGACTGGTTCCGCAGCACATGATGCGGCGGCTGTTCTTCACCGCGGCCACCGTCGACGCCGCCACCCTGCACCACTTCGGTTCGGTGCACGAGGTGGTGCCGCACGACGAGCTCGACGAGGCAGCGTTGCGCGTCGCGCGCGACATCGCCGCCAAAGACACCCGCGTCATCCGGGCCGCCAAGGAGGCGCTGAACCTCATCGACGTGCAACGAGTCAACTCGAGTTACCGCATGGAGCAAGGCTTTACCTTCGAGCTCAACCTCGCCGGGGTCTCCGACGAGCACCGCGACGCGTTCGCCGGTACGACGAAGGGTGAAAAATCTTGAGCGACAAGAGAACCACTCTCGACGAGGCCGTCGCGCAATTGCGCAGCGGCATGACGATCGGTATCGGCGGCTGGGGATCGCGGCGCAAGCCGATGGCGTTCGTGCGCGCGCTGCTGCGCACCGACGTCACCGACCTGACCGTCGTCACCTACGGCGGGCCGGACCTCGGCCTGCTGTGTTCGGCGGGAAAGGTCAAGCGGGTCTACTACGGATTCGTTTCGCTCGACTCCCCGCCCTTCTACGATCCCTGGTTCGCCAAGGCCCGCGCGGGTGGCGCGATCGAGGCCCGCGAGATGGATGAAGGCATGCTGCGTTGCGGGCTGCAGGCCGCGGCGCAACGCCTGCCGTTCCTGCCGATTCGGGCCGGGCTGGGCAGCTCGGTGCTGGACTTCTGGGAGGGCGAACTGCAGACGGTGACCAGCCCGTACCCGGCACCGGGGGGCGGGCACGAGACATTGCTCGCAATGCCCGCGCTGCGCCTGGACGCCGCATTCGCGCACCTCAATCTCGGTGACGCGCAAGGCAATGCGGCCTACACCGGGATCGACCCGTACTTCGACGACCTGTTTTTGATGGCCGCCGAGAGGCGCTTCCTGTCGGTGGAGCGCATCGTGTCCACCCAGGAGTTGGTCAAGGCGGTCCCGCCGCAGGCCCTGCTAATCAACCGCATGATGGTCGACGGCGTGGTGGAGGCGCCGGGCGGCGCCCACTTCACCACCGCCGCACCGGACTACGGCCGAGACGAGAAATTCCAGCGGCACTACGCCGAAGCAGCCTCGACGGACGAGGGTTGGCAGCAGTTCGTGCAGACGTACCTGTCGGGCAGCGAAGAGGACTACCAGGCGGCCGTGCGCGCGTTCAAAGAGGAGACATCGTCATGAGCCGCGATGCGATCACCCGCCCCGAGGTCTGCGCGGTCGCGTGCGCCGAATTGTTCCGGGGCGCCGGCGAAATCATGGTGAGCCCGATGACGAACATGGCCTCGGTGGGGGCCCGACTGGCCCGGCTGACCTTCTCGCCGGACATTTTGCTCACCGACGGCGAGGCGCAGCTGCTGGCCGAGACCCCCGCCCTGGGCGCGTCGGCACCCGTCGAGGGCTGGATGCCGTTCGGCCGGGTCTTCGAAACGCTGGCCTGGGGCCGGCGCCACGTGGTGATGGGTGCCAATCAGGTTGACCGCTTCGGCAATCAGAACATCTCGGCGTTCGGCCCGCTGCAGCAGCCCAAACGCCAGATGTTCGGTGTCCGCGGCGCGCCCGGCAACGCCATCAACCACGCGACCAGCTACTGGGTGGGCAACCACTCCAAGCGGGTGTTCTGCGAGAAGGTCGACGTTGTCTGCGGGATCGGCTGGGACAACGTCGATCCCGACAACCCGGCCTTCCGCTTCGCCAACACGTATCGGGTGGTGTCCAACCTCGGCGTCTTCGACTTCGGCGGCCCGGACCGTACGATGCGGGCGGTGTCGTTGCATCCCGGCGTCACGGCGGACGAGGTAGCCGAAAACACGTCGTTCGACATCCACGGCCTGGACACCGCGGCGGAGACCCGATTGCCGACCGAGGACGAACTGCGCTTGATCCGCGAGGTCATCGACCCGAAGGCCCTGCGCGACAGGGAGATCCGTTGATGAAATTGCGCACGCCGCTGACCGAGCTGGTCGGTGTCGAGCACCCGGTGGTGCAAACCGGGATGGGCTGGGTGGCCGGCGCCCGGCTGGTGTCCGCCACCGCCAACGCCGGCGGGCTGGGCATCCTGGCCTCGGCAACCATGACCCTGGACGAATTGGCGACGGCCATCGGCAAGGTCAAGGCCGCCACCGACAAGCCGTTCGGCGTGAACATCCGCGCCGATGCCGCCGACGCCGGCGACCGCGTCGACCTGATGATCCGCGAAGGCGTCAAGGTGGCGTCCTTCGCCCTGGCGCCCAAGCAGGAACTCATCGCCCGGCTGAAAGATGCCGGCGCCGTGGTGATTCCGTCGATCGGTGCGGCCAAGCACGCCCGCAAAGTGGCGAGCTGGGGCGCCGACGCGATGATCGTGCAGGGCGGCGAGGGTGGCGGCCACACCGGGCCCGTCGCCACGACCTTGTTGCTGCCCTCGGTCCTGGATGCCGTGCAGGGCACCGGTATTCCGGTGATCGCGGCCGGCGGCTTCTTCGACGGGCGCGGCCTTGCGGCCGCGTTGAGTTACGGCGCCGCCGGCGTCGCGATGGGCACCCGCTTTTTGCTCACCTCGGATTCGACGGTGCCGGACGCGGTGAAACGTCGCTACCTGGAGTCGGCGCTGGACGGCACCGTCGTCACGACGCGGGTGGACGGCATGCCGCACCGGGTGCTGCGCACCGGCCTCGTCGAGAAGCTGGAAAGCGGCACGCCGATCAGGGGCCTGACTGCCGCGGTGCGCAACGCCGCCAAGTTCAAACACATGTCGCAGATGACCTGGCGGTCGATGATCAGCGACGGCCTGGCGATGCGCCACGGCAAGGAGCTGACCTGGTCGCAGGTGGTGATGGCGGCCAACACGCCAATGCTGTTGAAGGCCGGCCTGGTGGACGGCAACACCGAGGCCGGCGTGCTGGCTTCCGGGCAGGTGGCCGGCATTCTCGAAGACCTGCCGTCATGTGCCGAGCTGATCGAGGGCATCGTGCGCGACGCGATCAAGCATCTGCAGGCGGCGTCCGGGCTGGTGGACGGGGCGTAACCCGCCAGTCGGCGACCCGAATGAAGCTTATAACTAAATTGATCCGCTATTAAGCTATAATCTTCAAATGGGCTCGATGAAGCCGAGTTCTTCACCACGGGCGACCCTCATCGGTGACGTCGTCGGTTCCCGCCGCGCCGCCGACCGCCCGGGGCTGCATCAGATCCTGGCGAGCGCCCTGCGGCAAGCCGTCCGCGACGCAATCGACCCGCCGGCGTTCACCGTCGGCGACGAGTTCCAGGGCAGCTACCCGACCGTCGGCGCGGCGATCGATGCCGCCCTGGGGCTGCGGCTCGCCGTCGGCCCCGCAGTCGATGTCCGGTTCGGCATCGGCTGGGGCACGGTCACCATCCTCGACGCCGACGCGGGAATCCAGGACGGACCGGGCTGGTGGACCGCGCGGGAGGCGATCCAGCAGACCGCACACGCTCAGCGACAGCCCGGCTTCGCGCTGATACGCACGACCTTCCGGGCCGATGGCGAGACGCGCGGCGACGTCGCCGCGGTCAACGCGGCCCTGATCTGTCGGGACCATCTGCTTGGATCGCTCGATGAGAGATCGTTGCGGATTGTGAGGGGGTTGATGACCGGCCGGACCAAAAAGGAGCTCGCCGCGGACGAGGGCATCACCCCGTCGGCGGTTTCCCAGCGCGCCAGCCGCGACGGCCTGGACCTGATTGTTGTTGCCAGCCAATATCTTCGGAGCCTGCCGTGAGCGTCATCGCGGTTTTGCTCATCGCACTGGGCGTCGCCGATTTCTGCCGGCGAGCGGCCAGCGCGGCCTGGCCGCCGCTGTTGATCGGACCGGTCACCGTCTCGGCATGCGCGGCGCTGGGCGCCCTGTGGCATGCCGGTGACATCGTATTGCTCGTGCTGGCGGCCGCGGCGGTGATCGCCTGGGAATGGCTATGCGCGCGAAGCGAACGCACCGGCACCGCGCAGGGCGCACCATTGGCCGTTTTCGGCTCCGTGCTGGCGTTGCTGGCGGTGATGTCCGGCTGGTCGTCACCGGCCGATGGCGCCGTGGCGCGGTGGTCGGCCTGGGTTCACCTGCCTCTCGGCCACGTCACGCCGACCCGGCTGCTGATGCTCGTCGGCGTGGTCCTGGTCCAGTTCGCCACCGCAAATCAGCTGGTGCGCTTGGTGCTTGGCTCGGTGGGCGCGGTGCGACCGGCCGGCGAGCCGCAGCCGTCGGACCGGCTGAAGGGCGGCAGGCTGCTGGGCCCGATGGAACGCCTGCTGATCCTGAGCCTCGGCGTCGGCGGACAGGTGGCCGCGGCCAGCGCCGTCGTCGCGGCCAAGGGCATCATCCGGTTTCCGGAATTGAACGCCCAAACGAACCGCAACGGCGCCGTCGGCATCGACGAGGTGACCGAGTACTTCCTGGTCGGCAGCTTCACGAGCTGGCTACTCGCCCTGGGCGGCATCGGTCTGGTCGTGGCTACCCGCTGAGCGTTTGGAGGTGCGGCACACTATGCGGGTGGCAGCTGCACCAACAGCCCGACATCTTCTGCGCGCCAAAGACCTGGTCGACGCCCGTTATCACGAGCCGCTCTCCATCGCCGACCTGGCGGCGGCGGCGGGTTTGTCACCTGCCCACTTCAGTCGCCTCTTCAAGCAAACGTTCGGCGAGTCGCCGCACCAGTACCTACTGACGCGACGGCTCGAACGAGCCGCGGCGTTGCTGCGCACCACGGACTGGACGGTCGCCGCAGTTTGCTTCGCCGTCGGCTGGGAAAGCGTCGGCTCGTTCACCACCAGCTTTCGCCGCATGTTCGGCGGCACGCCGCAGGCGTACCGGAACAAGTTCCCGCCGGCCGAACGCCACGTGCGAATTCCACGCTGTGTCGCGCTGGCTTACGGACGCCCGCAAAACCGCACGTTTCGAGAAGACTGCGAACCGCGACCTCCGTAGCTTCAAAGCGACAGACCAAACTCAGGAGAACCGATGCTCAAGATCGCGAACGCCCAATTCTGGGTGCATGACCAAGACGCAGCGCTGGAGTTCTACACCAAGACGCTCGGCTGGGAGATCCGAGCGGACGTGACGATGGAGGCGTGGAACTTTCGGTGGCTGTGCGTCGGGCCCGTCGGGCAAGACGATGTCGGGCTGGTGCTGATGCCCGTTCCGAAACCACCGATGCTCGACGCCGAGTCCAGCACACAGCTAGCCGAACTGGTGGCCAAGGGGGCGGGCGGCACTTTGTTCTTGGAAACCGACGATTGCCAGGCTCGCTACGACGAATTGTCCGCTCGCGGTGTTACGTTCAACGATCCTCCCACCCGGCAGGCGTACGGCATCGACACTTCCTTCCGCGACCCGTCCGGCAACAACATTCGGCTCACCCAAGTACTCGAGTTCGATCCGACCCGGGGCTGATCGCCCACCCGTTCCAGGCGGCTACAGGCGCTCGATGATCGTGACGTTGGCCGTGCCGCCCCCTTCGCACATCGTCTGCAGACCGTAGCGGCCGCCGATGCGCTCGAGCTCGTTGAGCATGGTGGTGAACAGCTTGGCGCCGGTGGCACCCAGGGGGTGGCCGAGCGCGATCGCGCCACCGTTGGGGTTGACCTTTTCCGGGTCGGCCTTGATCTCCTTGAGCCACGCCAACACCACCGGCGCGAAAGCCTCGTTGATCTCGACGGTGTCGATGTCATCGATCGACAACCCGGCCTTGTCGAGTGCATAGCGCGTCGCCGGGATGGGCCCGGTCAGCATGAAGACCGGGTCGGCGGCGCGAGCGCTGATGTGATGGATGCGGGCCCGCGGGGTCAGGTTGTGCTCCTTGACGGCCTTCTCGGACGCCAGCAGCACGGCACTGGCGCCGTCGGAAATCTGACTGGCCATTGCCGCCGTCAGCCGGCCACCCTCGACCAACGGCTTGAGCCCGGCCATCTTCTCCAGCGACGACTCGCGCGGACCCTCATCGACCCGGAACGGCCCGGATTCCGTTTCGACGGTGATGATCTCGTTGTCGAAGTGGCCGCCGCGGATGGCCGCGAACGCGCGCTCGTGACTGGTCAGCGCGTAGCGCTCCATCTCCTCGCGCGACAGATTCCACTTCTCGGCGATCAGCTCCGAACCGCGGAACTGCGAGATCTCCTGGTCGCCGTAGCGGTGCAGCCACTGCTTGGATTCGTTGGTGGGCGAGGTGAATCCGAACTGCTCGCCCACCGTCATGGCCGACGAGATCGGGATCTGGCTCATGTTCTGCACGCCGCCGGCGACGATGAGGTCGGCCGTGCCGGACAGAACCGCCTGTGCGCCAAAGGAAATGGCCTGCTGGCTGGAACCGCACTGCCGGTCGACGGTGACGCCGGGAACCTCTTCGGGATAGCCGGCGGCCAGCCACGAGAGGCGGGCGATGTTGCCGGCCTGCGCGCCGATGGCATCGACACAGCCGGCGATCACGTCGTCAACGGCGGCGGGATCGACGTCGACCCGGTCCAGCAGCCCGCGCCAGCCCAGGGCACCCAGGTCCACCGGGTGAATCCCGGCCAGCGATCCCCCGCGCTTGCCGACCGCGGTACGCACAGCGTCGATGACGTACGCCTCAGTCATTTCAGACTCCTTCTTCGATCTTGTTTGATCCCGCAGTGATTCCGCCGAGAACGATGGCGAGGTATTGCTGACCGACTTGTTCGGCGGTGAGTGGCCCCCCCGGCTGATACCAGCGCACCGACACCCAGGTGGTGTCCCGGATGAAGCGGTAGATCAGGTCGACGTCGAGGTCGGGGCGAAAGTAGCCCTGCTCGACGCCCTGATTGAGCAACTCGAGCCACATCTTGCGCTGTTGCCGGTTCATGTCCTCGATGTAGGCGAACCGGGGCTGGGACAACAGCCGCTGGGCCTCGTCCTGGTAGATGACGACCTGCGCGTGCCGGTGCTCGATCGCCTCGAACGACGCCATGAACAGTCCCTTGAGCCGCTCCAAAGGGTTGGCCTCACTGTCCACGATCTCGCGGTAGCGCGCGAACAACCAGTCCAGAAAACTTCGCAAGAGCTCGTCGACCATCTCCTCTTTGGAGGAGAAGTGGTGATACAGACTGCCGGACAAGATGCCGGCGCTGTCGGCGATGTCGCGGACGGTGGTCGCGCGCAAGCCACGCTCGGCGAACATGGTCGCGGCGAGCTCCAGTAACTCGTCTCGACGGCTGTTGGCCTGACCGGGCGCTCGGTCCACCCGATCAGAGTATCAACCAAGCGCTTGCTTGGCCACTGAGGTGGTATTTCGACTTCGGGGTCCCGCCGCAAGCGTCAGCGCAGCGAGACGGCCGGCGGGGTCTGCGACTCGTCGGCGTTGCCGGATACGAACGCGTTGACCACGCTCGTTTTGGTGCCGCCCGACCGGGTCTGGGCGGTCAGCGGGAAGTTGACCGACCCGGAGAAGGTCGCCTCGAGTCGGAATGGGTCGAACAGGTTGATCTTGAGCCCACCGATGTCCGGCTTGCCCCAGGCCGCGGTCCCGTCCACCAGGTCGTAGTCGAAGGCGTGTTGGGGGCAGTCGGGCGGTCGCAGTTGGTTCGAGTTCGCGCAATTGGCCAGCGCGGCCGATATCGCGGCGCTGGTCGCCGACAACCCCCTGTCGCTGAGTTTGAACTCCAGGTCGTTGAAGTACGCGCCCGATGCCGTCAAATTGTCAAGCAGGAACGGCTTTTTCAAGGTGACGGCCAGATTCGGATTGGTGCTGGCGACGTCCACCCAACCGGGAAAGACGTACACCGGTGCGGTGCCGACGGGCTTGTCGAAGAACGTCGCGGTCTTGACGGCGGCCTGCTCGATGCCCGCGTTGAGGGTGTCCACCTTGATCGCAGCGTGATCGAGCTTCCAGTCGCTGCCCGCCTTCTTGATCGACATGGTCACGTCCGAGGTGTTCTCGCCGAATTTCGCCGAGACATGCACCTGGCCGAAGCCGAAGCCGCGGGCGGAATTGTCGTCGAGGATCTTGATGTCGGTGATCGGCCACCGCGCGATCTGCCGTTTGAGGATGTCGTCGGTCAGAAAGTCTTTGGACGCGGGCTGGTCGGTGCTGTACGTCAGCGCGGCTTGCGCGTCGCCGCGGGCAAGCGCTTCGAGGTAGCCCTTGGCCGCATCGCCGGCGCTGCCCGAGCCGCCACCGCTGCTGACGGCGATCACGGTGATGACGATGACGACGATGACGACGGCGGCCACGCTCAGTCCGATGATCAGTGGCTTGCGATTGCGCTGACCGGGGCTGCCGTGCGGCCCGTTGAAGTTGGCGACGGTGACCGGGGGTGGCGAGGACCACGACCCGTACGCGGGCTGCCCGAACGGGGCCGCCTGGCCGCCTTGACCCCACTGTTCTGGCCATCCGGCGTCGGATTGCCAGGGGGCGCCCGGGGGCTGGCCGGGTGTGTTTGCAGGCGTCGGGTTCTCACCCCACGGTCGGTGACCCGGCCCTTCGCTCACAGCACCCTCCCACCTGCATCAACCGCGTTGGTCGACAATTGTAAACACGTCGCGGCGGCGCGCCAGTCAGCGATATCGCAGCTCACGGGTGTTGGCTGGAAACCGAGATGACCTCTCCGGTGAGATAGCTCGAGTAGTCGCTGGCGAGGAACGCGATGGTGGCCGCGACCTCCCACGGCTCGGCGGCACGCCCGAAGGCCTCGCCGGCCGACAGCCGGTCGAGCAATTCCGACGACGACGTCTTTTCCAGGAATTTGTGCCGCGCGATGCTCGGCGACACCGCATTGATCCGCACGCCGTATTCGGCGGCTTCGATTGCGCTGCAACGGGTCAGCGCCATCACACCGGCCTTGGCGGCGGCATAGTGCGACTGCGAGTGCTGCGCGCGCCAGCCGAGAACGCTGGCGTTGTTGACGATGACCCCGCCGTGCGGCGCGTCGCGGAAGTAGCGCAGCGCCGCGCGGGTGGCGCGAAACACCGACGTCAGGGTGACGTCCAGGACGCGGTCCCACTCCTCGTCGGTCATGTCGACCACCGGGGTCTGGCCGCCCAGCCCGGCGTTGTTCACCAGGACGTCGACGCGTCCCATCCGCGCGGTGGCCGACGCGAACAGCGCATCGATCTGCGCGGTCGACGTCACGTCGCACAGCACGCTTTCGACCCGGCCCTGTCCCAGCGCGGCGAGCTCGTCGGCGGTCTCCCCCAGCCGGCGTTCGTGGTGGTCCGAGATCACCACGTCGGCGCCCTCGGCCAGCGCCCGTCGTGCCGTCGACGCGCCGATGCCGGTGCCCGCGGCCGCCGTCACGACCACCACCTTGCCCTGCAGAAGTCCGTGTCCGGCAATCTCTTTCGGAGCTTCGGACAGACTCATCCTTTGACCTCTTGGGGTAGGCCGAGCACCCGCTCGGCGATGATGTTGCGCTGGATCTCGTTGGATCCGCCGTAGATGGTGTCGGCACGGGTGAACAGGAACAGCCGCTGCCATTCGTCGAACTCGCCGTCGGCCAGCGTCAGTCCGGGCTTGCCGATGACGTCCATGGCCAGCTCGCCCAGATCCCGATGCCAGTTGGCCCACAACAACTTCGACACGTTATCCTGACCGGGCTGCTCGACGTCCATCGTGGCCAACGCGTAGCTGCGCATGGCCCGCAGCCCGGTCCACGCCCTGGTCAGCCGCTCGCGGATGAACGGGTCGTCGGCCGCCCCGGTGCGCTGGGCGAGCTCGGCCAGGTTGGAAAGCTCACGGGCGTAACGGATTTGCTGCCCGAGCGTGGACACGCCCCGCTCGAAGGTCAGCGTGCCCATGGCGACCCGCCAGCCGTCGCCGGGCTCGCCGACCACCAGCGAAGCCTCGGTGCGGGCGTCGTCGAAGAACACCTCGTTGAATTCCGCCGTGCCGGTGATCTGGACGATCGGACGGACCTCCACGCCCGGTTGATCCAGCGGCACCAGCAGGTAGGACAGGCCGGCGTGCCGCTTGGAGCCCTTCTCGGTGCGCGCGACCACGAAGCACCACTGCGACAGGTGCGCCAGCGACGTCCACACCTTTTGGCCGTTGATCACCCACTCGTCGCCGTCGAGTTCGGCGGTGGTCGCCACGTTGGCCAGGTCGCTGCCGGCGCCGGGCTCCGAATAGCCCTGGCACCACAGCTCGGTCACGTCGAGGATCTTCGGCAGGAAGCGCTGCTGCTGCTCGGGCGTCCCAAAGGCGATCAGCGTGGGGCCCAGCAGCTCCTCGCCGAAGTGATTGACCTTGTCCGGGGCGTCGGCCTTGGCGTACTCCTCGTAGAAGGCCACCCGGTGCGCGGTGGACAGGCCCCGACCACCGTGCTCGACCGGCCAGCCCAGGCAGGTCAGCCCGGCCTTGGCCAGATGCTGATTCCATGCGCAGCGCTCTTCGAACGCCTCGTGCTCGCGTCCGGGTCCGCCGAGACCCTTGAGAGCTGCGAATTCGCCGACCAGATTGTCGGCGAGCCACTGCCGGACCTCCGCCCGGAACTCCTCGACGTCCTGCATGACCTGTAGGCTAACCTACCAAGCACTTGCTTTGTAGCTCGGTGACTGCGCCTCGCGCGCGGAACTCTCTAGGAGCATTCGATGACCGACGATCCGCGCACGGTGCCCGCGGCGCTGGATCGTTTCGCGGACCAGCTGCCCGACCACGACGCGCTGATCACCGACGAACGGTCTTTCACCGCCGCCGCGCTGCGCGACGAGGTGCACCGAGCCGCCGCCGCCCTCATCGATCTCGGCGTCCAAGCGGGCGACCGGGTGGCCATCTGGTCGCCGAACACCTGGCATTGGGTGGTGGCCTGCCTGGCAATACACCACGCCGGCGCGGCGATGGTGCCGCTGAACACCCGCTACACCGCCGCCGAGGCCGGCGACGTCCTGGCCCGCACCGGCGCGCCCGTGTTGTTCGGCATGGGCCGATTCCTGGGCCACGATCGCGTTGCCGACCTGGACCGTGCGGCGCTCCCGGCGCTGCGCCACATCGTGCGGATACCGGTTGAGGCCGACGAGACCGGGACCGGGACCTGGGACGAGTTCGTCGCCCGGGGCAGCGACCTCGACGCCGTCGCCGCTCGCGCGTCCGCCGTCGCGCCCGATGACGTCAGCGACATCCTCTTCACGTCCGGCACCACCGGCCGCAGCAAAGGCGTGCTGTGCGCGCATCGGCAGTCGCTGTCGGCCTCCGCATCCTGGGCGGCCAACGGCAAGATCACCAGTGACGACCGCTACCTGTGCATCAACCCGTTCTTTCACAACTTCGGCTACAAGGCCGGCATCCTGGCCTGTCTGCAGACCGGCGCGACGTTGATCCCCCACCTGACCTTCGACCCGCTGCGCGCGCTGCAAGCGATCGAGCGGCACCGCATCACCGTGCTGCCCGGGCCGCCCACCATCTACCAGACGCTGCTGGACCACCCGGCACGCAACGACTACGACCTGACCTCACTGCGGTTCGCGGTGACCGGCGCCGCTACCGTGCCGGTCGTGCTGGTCGAGCGCATGCAATCCGAACTCGACATCGACATCGTGCTGACCGCCTACGGGCTGACCGAGGCCAACGGCATGGGAACCATGTGCCGCGCCGACGACGACGCGATCACCGTGGCAACCACCTGCGGGCGCCCCTTCGCCGACTTCGAACTGCGCATCGACGCCGACCCGCCCGAGGATTCGGGAGAGGTGTTGCTGCGCGGGCCGAACGTGATGCTGGGCTACCTCGGGGACCCGGAGGCCACCGCGGCCGCCATCGACGCCGACGGCTGGCTGCACACCGGCGACATCGGCGCCGTCGACGCGGCCGGCAACCTGCGCATCACCGACCGGCTCAAGGACATGTACATCTGCGGTGGATTCAACGTCTACCCCGCCGAGGTCGAGCAGGTGCTGGCCCGCATGGACGGCGTGGCCGACGCCGCGGTGATCGGGGTTCCCGACGAGCGCCTCGGCGAAGTGGGCCGGGCGTACCTGGTTACCCGGCCCGGCGCCCAGCTCGATGAAGAATCCGTGATCGCTTACACCCGAGAACATTTGGCGAACTTCAAGGCACCGCGGTCGGTGCGGTTCGTCGACGCGCTGCCGCGCAATGCGGGCGGCAAGGTGCTCAAACCACAACTGCGAGAGCAGGGCTAATGGATCTGGAACTCGACGAAGACACCCTGGCCTTCCAGGCCGAGGTGCGGGACTTCTTGTCGGCCAACGCCGATGCCGTCCCGACGAAGTCATACGACAACGCCGAAGGCTTTGAGCAGCACCGACATTGGGACCGCGTGCTGTTCGACGCCGGCCTTTCGGTGATCACCTGGCCGAAGAAGTACGGCGGCCGGGACGCGCCGCTGCTGCACTGGGTGGTCTTCGAAGAGGAGTACTTCCGGGCCGGTGCGCCGGGCCGGGCCAGCGCCAACGGCACCTCGATGCTGGCGCCGACCCTCTTCGCGCACGGCACCGAAGAGCAACTCGACCGGATTCTGCCGAAAATGGCCAGCGGCGAACAGATCTGGGCTCAGGCGTGGTCGGAGCCCGAATCCGGCAGCGACCTGGCGTCGCTGCGGTCCACCGCCACCCAGACCGACGGGGGCTGGCTGCTCAACGGGCAGAAGATCTGGAGCTCGCGAGCCCCGTTCGCCGAGCGGGGTTTCGGGCTGTTTCGTTCCGATCCCGGCGCCGAGCGGCACAACGGGCTGACGTATTTCATGTTCGACCTGAAGGCCGAGGGTGTCACGGTGCGGCCCATCGTCCAGCTGGGCGGCGACACCGGCTTCGGCGAGATCTTCCTCGACGACGTCTTCGTGCCCGACGAGGACGTGATCGGTACCCCGCACGAGGGCTGGCGGGCGGCCATGAGCACGTCGAGCAACGAGCGCGGCATGTCGCTGCGCAGCCCGGCGCGCTTCCTGGCGACCGCCGAGCGGTTGGTGCGGCTGTGGAAGGACAGTGGCTCGCCCGCCGCATTCGCCGACCGGGTCGCCGACGGCTGGATCAAGGCGCAGGCCTACCGGCTGCAGACCTTCGAGACGGTGACCCGGCTGGCCCTCGGCGGCGAGCTGGGCGCCGAGTCGTCGGTGACCAAGGTGTTCTGGTCAGACCTCGACGTCGAATTGCACCAGGCCGCGCTCGACCTACTCGCCGCCGACGGGGAGCTCGCCGGCCGGTGGACGGAGGGTTTGCTGTTCGCGCTGGGCGGCCCGATCTACGCCGGCACCAACGAGATTCAGCGCAACATCATCTCCGAGCGGTTGCTGGGCCTGCCGCGCGAGAAGTCCGGGGGCAAGAAGTGAAATTTGCGCTAGACGAACAGCAGCGCGACTTCGCGGCCAGCATCGACGCCGCGCTCGGTGCGGCGGACTTGCCCGGCGCCGTGCGGGCGTGGTCCGCCGGCGATACCGCACCGGGCCGCAAGGTGTGGGAGCAGTTGGCCAACCTGGGCGTCACCGCTCTGGCCGTGCCGGAGAAATTCGACGGCATCGAGGCCCATCCGGTAGACCTCGTCGTCGCCATCGAGCGGCTCGGGCGCTGGTGCGTGCCGGGCCCGGTGACCGAATCCATCGCCGTGGCACCGGTTTTGCTCGGCTCTGATGATCACGCCGAGCGCTGCGCGGGATTGGCATCCGGGGAGCTGATCGCCACGGTCGCCATGCCGCCGCAGGCACCGCGTGCCGTCGACGCCGACGTGGCCGGCCTGCTGCTGCTGGCCGGCGAGGACGGCGTCACCGAGGCGACACCGGGCGCCGTCCACGAATCCGTCGACCCCAGCCGTAAGCTCTCCGATGTGACCGCGACCGGTGCGGCGTGGCAAGCAGACATCAAGCGCGCCTACGAATTCGGCGCGCTGGCCACCGCGGCCCAGCTGATCGGCGCGGCCGAGGCGCTGCGCGACGGCGCGGTCGACTACGCCAAGCAACGCACCCAGTTCGGCCGGGTGATCGGCTCGTACCAGGCGATCAAGCACAAGCTCGCCGACGTGCACATCGCCATCGAACTGGCCCGTCCGCTGGTCTACGGCGCGGCGCTGACCATGGATCCGCGCGACGTCAGCGCCGCCAAGGCGGCCGCATCTGAGGCGGGGCTGCTGGCGGCTCGGTCGGCCTTGCAGACCCACGGCGCAATCGGTTTCACCCAGGAACACGACCTGTCGCTGTTGCTGCTGCGCGTGCAGGCGTTGCGGTCCGCCTGGGGTACGCCGGTGGAACATCGGCGGCGAGTGCTGGAGGCGCTATGACCACAACTGAAGAACGGCAGATGCTGGCCGAGACGGTCGCCGCCCTGGTGGCCAAGCACGCCGGCCCGGCCGCCGTGCGCGCGGCCATGGAGTCCGACCGTGGCTACGACGAATCGCTGTGGCGACTGCTGTGCGAGCAGGTCGGCGCCGCCGCCCTGGTGGTGCCCGAGGAGTTGGGCGGCGCGGGCGGCGAATTGGCCGACGCCGCAGCAGTTTTGCAGGAACTGGGCCGCGCGCTGGTGCCTTCCCCGCTGCTGGGGACCACGCTGGCCGAGCTGGCGCTGCTGAGCGCGGCCGAGCCGGACACCGCGACGCTGGAAAGCCTTGCCGAGGGCGGCTCGATCGGCGCGCTGGTGCTCGATGCCGATTACGTGATCAACGGCGATGTCGCCGACGTCGTGGTCGCCGTCGAGGACGGGCGGCTCAGCCGGTGGACCCGATTCGGCGCCGAGCCCGTCACCACCATGGACCCGACCCGGCGCCTGGCGCGGGTGAAAGCCGAGGAGACCGTGCCGATCGGCACGGACCCGGGCCTGGCGGACCAAGCGGCCATCCTGCTGGCCGCCGAGCAGATCGGCGCCGCCGAACGCTGCCTGGAACTGACCGTCGAATATGCCAAGGACCGCGTGCAATTCGGCCGACCAATCGGCAGCTTTCAGGCCCTCAAGCACCGGATGGCCGATCTGTATGTCACCGTCGCCGCCGCGAAGGCCGTCGTCGCCGATGCGTGCGACCACCCCACGCCCACCAACGCCGCCGCCGCCCGGCTAGCCGCCACCGAGGCACTGAACACCGTGGCCGCCGAGGGCATCCAGCTGCACGGCGGCATCGCGATCACCTGGGAACACGACATGCACCTGTACTTCAAACGTGCCCACGGCAGCGCGCATCTGCTGGAATCGTGCCAAGAACTACTGAAGCGACTGGAATCCGAGGTACTCACGGCGCCGTGACCGACCGCGTCTCGCTACGAGCCGGCATCCCACCGTTCTACGTGATGGATGTCTGGCTGGCTGCCGCGCAACGCCAGCGCAGCCACGGCGACTTGGTCAACCTGTCGGCCGGCCAGCCCAGCGTGGGCGCGCCCGGACCGGTGCGAGCGGCCGCGGCCGCCGCCGTGCAGTCCAACGAACTCGGTTACTCGGTGGCACTGGGCATTCAGGACCTGCGAGCCGCGATCGCCGCCGACTATCAGCGCCAGCACGGGCTCGACGTGGAACCCGACGCGGTGGTGATCACGACGGGCTCCTCGGGTGGCTTCCTGCTCACCTTTTTGGCCTGCTTCGACGTCGGTGACCGGGTGGCCCTGGCCAGCCCTGGCTACCCCTGCTACCGAAACATCCTGTCGGCGTTGGGATGTGAGGTGGTGGAAATCCCCTGCGGACCGCAGACGCGCTTCCAGCCCACCGCGCGGATGCTCGCCGAACTCGACCCCCCGGTGCAGGGCGTGATCGTCGCAAGCCCGGCCAACCCGACTGGCACGGTCATCGAGCCGACGGAGCTGGCCGCGATCGCGTCGTGGTGTGATGCGACGGGGGCGCGGCTGATCAGCGACGAGGTCTACCACGGTCTGGTCTACGACGGGTCACCGCAGACCAGCTGCGCGTGGCAGACGTCGCGAAATGCCGTTGTGGTCAACAGCTTTTCGAAGTACTACGCGATGACGGGCTGGCGGCTGGGCTGGCTGCTGGTGCCGTCCGAGCTGCGCCGCGCGGTGGATCGCCTCACCGGGAACTTCACCATCTGTCCGCCCGTGCTGTCGCAAGTCGCCGCGGTCGCGGCCTTCACCCCGGAGGCGACCGCCGAGGCCGACGGTCACCTGCATCACTATGCGGCCAATCGTTCGCGGGTGCTCGACGGGCTACGCGGCATCGGCATCGAGCGTTTGGCCCCGACCGACGGCGCCTTCTACGTGTACGCCGACGTCTCGGAATTCACCGACGACTCGCTCGCGTTTTGTTCGAAGCTGTTGGAAGACACCGGCGTTGCGATCGCGCCGGGCATCGACTTCGACACCGAGCGGGGCGATTCGTTCGTGCGACTGTCATTTGCGGGGCCGACGAACGACATCGACGAAGCGCTGCGACGGCTCGGCCCCTGGCTTTCGGCCCGCTAGCGACAGCCGGACAGGCGCCTAAGCGTCGAGCACCTGCGCGATGCGCGCCTCGAGCGCACCCTGATCGCCGACACCCGCCACGTCGATGCCGAACCGCCCAACGATCGCGTCGACAACCGCGGCGGCGTCGTCGAGGCGGATCTTCTCGCTGCCGTCGGCGCGGTGGATGGTCAGGTTCCTACCGGCCAGGTTGTAGCGGGCGTCCTCGGTGGTCAGCGCGACCGTCAAGCCGGTCACGAAGATCGACGACGGGTGCGTGGACACGTACCAGCTGCCCACCGCCAGATCGATCTGCGGCACCGTCTGGGTGCCGAATGTGTACAGGGGTCGCCACTCGTCGCGGACCAGGGCTTGCAGGACCAGGCCGTCACCGCGGTCGTTCAGCCGGTACGGCTCGTGCGTGGTCGGCTGGGCGTTCCCGGTCTGCAATCGGATGGGAGAGGTCAGGGTCTGGCCGCCGAAGCCGACGTCGACCAGGAAGGAACCTTCCGAGGCGGGGAAGGTCACCGCCAGCACCGTATGTGTCTGGGCGCCCAGCGGCGCGTCGGGCGGCTGCATCCAGACCACCCGCCCGGCCAACCGCCGCACCCGGAAGCCGATTTCGGTCAGCGCGTACCCCATCAGCCCGTTCTGCTCGTAGCAGTAACCCCCGCGGCGCCGGTAGACCAGCTTGTCGGTCAACGCTTCCGGGCTCAGGTCGTCGACCGGGACGCCCAGCAGCGGGTCGAGATTTTCGAACGGGATCGAGCCGGTGTGCGCGGTCATCAGGTCCTGCAGCACCTCGAGGGTCGGCTCGGCGGGACCGCCGTAGTTGATGCGGTCGAAGTACGCGCCAAGATCCAGCGTCATGCCACCATTCTGGCGCGCGGCCCCCCGGCCGCGGCAGCGGGCGCCGGCATCGGTTGTTTCATCCATGTCGAATACGGCAACCCGTCAACGGGGAACTCAGCGCTTCCCAACACTGACAACGGAGTCCATCATGAACACCAGCAACACCGTCTGGATCGTCGTCGCCGCAGTCGTGGCCGTCTTCATCATCATCGTTCTCGTCATGCTTGCCCGCAGAGCGAGCATGCGCCGCCGCGAGCGGCAGGCCGAGGGGATTCGCGAACAGGCCCGAGTGGAGACCGCCAAGGTCGAGCGCCGCGAGGCACTGGCCGCGGAAACCGCCGCGAAAGCGCGCGCCGCGCAGGCCGAAGCCGAGGCCAAGGCGGCCGAAGCCGCGCGGCTGCAGGACCGGGCGTCAGCGCATCAGAGCGAAGTGGCGTCCTCGCGCGAACAGCTGAACGAGCAGTGGCAGCGGGCCGACAGCCTGGATCCCAAAGTGAAGGCCGAAAAAGACTCCGCTGCCGACAAGGGCGAAGCCGACCGCGACGCCGCGTGGAGCCAGGAGCAGCCGATCCCGGACAACTCTCCCACGGTGAACCTCTCGGGCACCGAGCGTGACGCCGGAAGCCATCGCGGCGGGCCTACCTGAGGACTGCTACAACCAGGTGTCCTGGGTGGTGGTGGTCAGGAACGCCTCCAGGTCGTCGCGCCATTGCGCCGGCGTCGTCTTGTCCGGCTCGATGCCGGTGTATTCGCCGCGGTAGAACAGCAGCGGCCGCGGTTTGATCTTGGGCGCCTCCGAAAGCGATTGAACCGCACCGAAAACAACGAAGTGATCGCCGCCGTCGTGCGCGGAGGCAACCGTGCAATCGATGTAGGCCAGCGAATTGTCGATGATCGGGGAACCGAGTTCGGAAGGGTGCCAGTCGATCCCGGCGAACTTGTCCGGCTCCTTGGAGCCGAAGCGGGCCGAGACGTGCTTCTGCTGCTCGGTCAGCATGTTGACGCAGAATCGGCCGCTCGCCTCGATGGCCTTCCACGACCGCGACACCTTGGTGGGGCAGAACAGCACCAGCGGCGGATCCAGCGAGAGCGCGGCGAAGGACTGGCAGGCGAAGCCGACCGGGACGTCGTCGTGCACGGTGGTGATGATGGTGATCCCGGTGCAGAACTGACCGAGCACGCTGCGGAACGTGCGCGGGTCGATCGGCGCGGCAGTCATAACCCCGAATTTAACCCTTGAAGCCGACGCTGAAGTCGTGGCCCCACAGGCTGATTGCGGTGCTCTCCCGGGCGATCCAATCGGTGTCCTCGACTTGCCTTCCCTCGCAGCCGAATTCGACATCGAATCCGCTGGGTGTCTTCATGTAGAAGGACAGCATCAGGTCGTTGACGTGCCGGCCCAGCGTCGCCGACATCGGCACCTTCTTACGCAGCGCCCGGTCCAGGCACAGCCCGACGTCGTCGGCCTCTTCGACCTCGACCATCAGGTGCACGATGCCGCTGGGGGTCTGTCCGGGCATGAAGGCCAGGCTGTGATGGCGAGGGTTGCAGCCCAGGAACCGCAGCCAGGCCGGCGGGCCGTCGGCGGGCCGGCCGACCACTTGGGGCGGCAGCCGCATCGAGTCGCGCAGCTTGAAGTCCAGCACATCCCGGTAGAAGTGCAGCGTCTCTTCGTCGTCGCGGGTGGTCAGCACCACGTGCCCCAGGCCCTGCTCGGCGGTGACGAACTTGTGGCCGTACGGGCTGACCACGCGGCGGTGTTCCAAAGCGGCGCCGTGGAAGACCTCCAGGCAATTGCCGGACGGGTCGGAGAACCGGATCATCTCGTCGACCCGGCGATCGGCCAGTTCGGCGGCGGTGGCCTCCTTGTAGGGGGTGCCCTCGACGTCCAGCCGGTTCCGGATCTCTTGCAGGCCAGCCGCATTCGCGCACTCCCAGCCCGCCTCGATGAGCCGGTCCTGTTCGCCGGGCACGATCACCAACCGGGCCGGGAAATCGTCCATCCGCAGATACAGTGTTCCTTCGGTCGCGCCCTTGCCCTCGACCATGCCGAGGACCTTCAAGCCGTACTCGCGCCAGGCCGCCATGTCGGTGGCCTCGATACGCAGATAGCCCAGCGAGCGGATGCTCATCGCGCACCTCCCAGGAAATCGATGGTGAGCTTGTTGAACTCGTCGAACTTCTCCACCTGCGCCCAGTGCCCACATTGCCCGAAAACGTGAAGCTGTGCGCGCGGGATGGTTTTCAGTGCGACCAGTGCACCATCCAGCGGGTTGACCCGATCCTCGCGGCCCCAGATCAGCAGCACCGGCTGGCGCAGCCGATGCACCTCGCGCCACATCATGCCGAGCTCGAAATCCGCTCCGGCGAACGACATCCCCATCGCGCGCGTCGCCGTCAGCGATTCGGGTGTGCTGGCCAACTCGAAACGCTGCTCGACCAATTCCGGGGTGATCAGCTTCTGGTCGTAGACCATGACCCGCAGGAACGCCTCGAGGTTTTCGCGGGTGGGCTCGGCGGAGAACTTGCCCAGCCGTTTGACGCCCTCGGTCGGGTCGGGCGCGAACAGGTTCACGCTCACCCCGCCCGGGCCCATCAGCACCAGCTTGCCCGCCCGGTCCGGGTAGTCCAGCGCGAAGCGGACCGCGGTGCCACCGCCCAGCGAATTCCCCACCAGCGGAACGCGTCCCAGGCCGAGCTGGTCGAAGAGGCCCTTGAGCGCGCGCGCCGCGTAGTGGTTGAACTGTCCGTGCTCGGCGCGCTTGTCGGAGTGGCCGTAGCCGGGCTGGTCGACGGCCAGCACGTGAAACTGCTGCGCCAGCACCGGGATGTTGCGGGAGAAGTTCGTCCAACTCGCCGCGCCCGGGCCGCCGCCGTGCAGCAGCACCACCGTCTGCTCGTTGCCGACACCGGCCTCGTGGTAGTGCAGCTTCAGCGGCCCATCCACGTCCACCTCCGCGAAGCGCGAGGTGGACTCGAAGGTCAATTCCTCGGTCGCAGTCATGGATCACACCATGGTGTCGCCGGGCGGCAACCCGAACTCGTTGTTCCCGAAGATCTGGTAGGCCCGCTCGGGGTCGTTGGCCGCGTGTACGCGGCCGGCATGAGCGTCACGCCAGAACCGTTGCACCGGTTGGTCATTGCCCAGGGCGGTGGCACCGGAAGCCTCGAACAGCCGGTCGATGGAGGCGATGGCACGGCCGGTGGCGCGCACCTGGTCGCGGCGAGCGCGGGCACGCAGCTCGAAGGGGATCTCCTTACCGGCCGACAGCAGCGCGTACTCGTCGGCGACGTTGCCGCTCAGCTGGCGCCAGGCCGCATCGATGTCGCTGGCCGCCTCGGCGATGCGGACCTTGGCGAACGGGTCGTCCTTGGCCTTCTCGCCGGCGAACGCCGCGCGCACCCGCTTGCCCTGGTGCTCGACGTGCGCGTCGTACGCGCCGTAGGCCATGCCGACGATGGGCGCCGAGATCGTGGTGGGATGCATTGTGCCCCAAGGCATCTTGTAGACCGCGGCGGTGTTGGTCTCGTAGCCGCCCGCGGTGCCGTCGTTCATGGCCTTGTAGGACAGGAATCGGTGCCGCGGCACGAAGACGTCCTTGACGACGACGGTGTTGCTGCCGGTGCCGCGCAGGCCGACGACATGCCACACGTCGTCGATGCGGTACTCGCTGCGCGGGATCAGGAAGGAACCGAAGTCGACAGGGCGGCCGTCCTTGATCACCGGACCGCCGAGGAACGCCCACGTGGCGTGGTCACAACCCGACGACCAGTTCCACGAACCGTTGACCAGATAACCGCCGTCGGTCACGACGCCCGCGCCCATCGGGGCGTACGACGACGAGACCCGGGTCTTGGGGTCCTCGCCCCAGACCTCCTCCTGCGCCCGCTGATCGAACAGCGCCAGGTGCCAGTTGTGCACGCCGATGATCGAGCTCACCCAGCCGGTGGAACCACACGCGCTGGCCAGCCGCCGCACCGCCTCGTAGAACAGCGCCGGATCGCACTGCAGCCCGCCCCACTGCTCGGGCTGCAGCAGGGTGAAGAACCCCACGTCCTGCAGGTCCTGGACGGTCTCGTCGGGCAGCCGCCGCAGGTCCTCCGTCGCCTGAGCGCGTTCGCGTATCTGCGGGAGCAGATCATCGATGCCAGCCAAAACCGACTGCGCATCACGCTGTTGAATGGACGTCACTTACGTTTGCCTCCTGCGCCAGACTTACTCAGCGGACTTACACCAGAGACTAGAACACGTTCCGATTTGTGTCGAGCAGGGTATTCCTGCGGCTGGTAGCGATACGAATCCGCTTTTCTGTAACATGTTCTAGTTGCCCGTGGCGATCGCAAGAGCGGCGGAGCCGGTCGCAGCGGGTCGCCACGTTTTGCAACGAAAGGAAGGGACGGGCCTTGACCGAGGCGGATCTGGACCAAGCACCCGACGAGCCGCTGGGTGACCACGTCCTTGAACTGCAGGTCGCCGAGGTCATCGCCGAGACCGACGATGCGCGGTCGCTGGTGTTCGCGGTGCCCGATGACGCGGGCGATCCCGACATCCCGCCCGAGCGGCTGCGATACGCGCCGGGCCAGTTCTTGACGTTGCGCATCCCCAGCGAGCGCACCGGGTCGGTGGCCCGTTGCTATTCGTTGTGCAGCTCGCCGTTCACCGACGAAGCTCTGACGGTCACGGTCAAACGAACCGCGGACGGCTACGCGTCCAACTGGCTGTGCGACCACGCCAAGGCGGGCATGCGGATCCACGTGCTGGCCCCGTCGGGCAACTTCGTCCCCAAAACGCTGGGCGACGACTTCCTGCTGATGGCCGCGGGCAGCGGGATCACGCCGATCATGTCGATCTGCAAGTCGGCGCTGGCCGAGGGCAGCGGGCAGGTGACGCTGGTCTACGCCAACCGCGACGACCGGTCGGTGATCTTCTCCGACGCGCTGCGCGAGCTGTCGGCCAAATATCCCGACCGGCTCACGGTGCTGCACTGGTTGGAATCGCTGCAGGGCCTGCCCAGCGTGGCCGCGCTGGCCAAGCTTGCCGCCCCCTACACGGGACGGCCTGTGTACATCTGCGGCCCGGGCGCCTTCATGGACTCGGCGAAACAAGCGCTGGAAACGCTGAAAGTGCCTGCGCCGCAGATACATATCGAAGTCTTCAAGTCGCTGGACTCGGACCCGTTCGCGGCGGTGAAGATCGAGGACACCGCCGAAGGTGACGAGCCGCCGGCGACCGCGGTGGTCGAGCTGGACGGCGAAACCCACACCGTGTCGTGGCCGCGCAACGCCAAGCTGCTCGACGTGCTGCTGGCCAAGGGCCTCGACGCGCCCTTCTCCTGCCGCGAGGGCCATTGCGGCGCGTGTGCGTGCACGTTGCGCAGCGGCAACGTGAGCATGGAGGTCAACGACGTGCTCGAGCAGCAAGATCTGGACGAGGGCCTGATCCTGGCCTGTCAATCTCACCCTGAATCTGATTCGGTAGAAGTCACCTACGACGAGTAGTCGCGGGGTTAAGTTCACCCTTGGATCACAGGGAAGGGAAGCATCGATGATGCGGCTGGTATCGGGACTCGCGGCGGTCGCGGCGCTGCCGATGTTTCTGCCCGCCGGGGTGTGCGCGGCGGCGAGCAACACCGCCACCACGCTGTTCCCGCTGGACGGGCCCAATCAGCTGGAGACGCGCGTCATCCTGAATTGCTTCAAGGCCGATGGCCACTGCGACTTCACGGCAGGGGCTGACATGCTGACGCCCGACGGGGTGACCGGCTTCCCGCCCGGCCTGTGGGCCCGGCAGACCACCGAGATCCGGTCCTCCAACCGGCTGGCCTACCTCGACGCGCACGCCGACGGCCAGTACGAGCGGGTGCACAAGGCGATGGGTTCGGACGAGATCACCACCATCTACATGGGCGAGGGCCCGCCGGACAAGTATCAGACGCACGGGCGCATCGATTCCACCGACTGGCAGACGGGCCAGCCCAAGACCGACAACAACGTCATCGCCTGCACCCACATCCAGGTGGTCTACTCCGGGGTCAACATCACGTCCCCGAGCACCTGCGCGGTCACCACGTTCTCCTGAAACGCCGAGGCGGATCGGGTCAAGGTCTTTCCTTCCAGGCTTGAAGTGCCCGGTAGAGCTCGGCGCGGGATCGGATGCTCAGTTTGCGGTAGATGCGGCTGAGGTTGACTTCCACGGTCTTCGGGCTCACGAACAGGGCGGCCGCGATGTCGCGATTGGTCAATCCGGACACGGCCAGGTCGGCAACGCGTTCTTCGGTGGCGGTCAACCCGGGGTCGCGGCCTCGGCTCGACAGGGCGCGCGCCAGTTCGGTTTCGGCGCGCTCGGCCCACACCGCCGTGCCGAGTTGCACAAAGATGTCCCGCGCCTCGCGCAGCGCTGCACCGGCCGCGTCGCGCCGGCGCTGGCGGCGCTGCAACTGGCCAGCCAACAGCAAAGTGCGGGCGCGTTCGAACGGCATCGAAAGGCGTTGGTGCTCGGCCAAAGCCAGCTCGACGCTCGTCCGCGCGCCTGTGACATCGCCGCGCGCAGCCTGCAGCATGGCGCGACAACGCATACCGACCGCCAAGGTCCATGCCCGGTCAAGCCGGAGGCCATTGCGCTCCAAGGCTTCCACCAGCGGCTCGGCATCATCCAATCGACCGAGACCGACCATGGCTTCGACGGCCTCGGGAACGAACGACGACGAGATGATCTCACTTGCTTCCGGGAAGAGACCCACCATGGGCAACAGCGGTTCGAGCGCAGTCATGGCAGCTTGGTAGTCACCCGATGACACCTCGACGAATCCGGCTATCGTCGCCGGCCACTCGGCCAAACGTCTTGAGCCACAACGCCGGGCAGCCGCTATCGCCCGGCCCAGATCGCTTCGAGCGTCGCCGAGGCGGCCGACGTGGGCGGCGACCGCGGCCCGAAGGGTGAGCCCGATGAACATCGGAAAGTCACCGCCCAGCAGAGTCGCCCGCTCCAGCGTGGCGTCCGCGATGACCGCCGCACTGGCGAGGTCGCCGAGCCAGATATCGATGAGCGTGAGGTGAAACCCGATGAAGATCAGCTCCGCTTCCTCGCCGAGGGCGAGACATTCCCGTTCAATTTCCGCCAGCTCGTCGCGGGCCGTCCCCAATTCACCCGTCCAGGCGCGCAGCAGGCTCATCTGTGCGCGAGGCCGCAACGGCAACGGGACTGGCGCGCCCGGCCCTTCCAGTTCGACTGCGCGCTGCATCGCGGGCTCGTCAAAGCCCTTGCCGCCCATGAAGTCGATCATCACCCGCATGCCCAGCGCCGGCCCGAGCAGTGCGGCGGTGCCGAGCCGCTCGGATTCGGTCACCGCCCGCTCGACTCGCGCATAGGCGTGCTCGTGCCGGCCCGCGTTGAGCAGAGCGAATGCCAAGCTGATCAGGATGCGGACGCGTAAGGCGGCGTCGGTACCGCTTTCGTCGACAGCCTGCTCGAGGACGCCCGCCGCTTCCAGGAAGCTGTCGTCGGAGAGGACTATCAGCCCCAGCTGATGCAATGCTTCGGCGCGGGTGGGGCAGGCCGGCAGCGCTGCGATGACCGCATCCAGGATCCGCCGGGCGCGGGCGGGATCTCCCGCAACGAAATGGTGTGTCGCACAGCGTATCTTGCGTTCTGGATCGTTGTCACCGGCCAGACCGACGGCCAGTTCGACCAGCTCGGCGGCGGCGGCCGGCGCACCCCTGCCGCGGGCGATCTCGGCGGCCCTGTCCAGCGCGGCCACCGTCTCCGGCTTCCCGGATGTGTCGGCGAGCGCGAGGTGGCGGGCGTGCAACTCGGGATGGGCGATGAGTTCGGCGAGCCGGCGGTGCATTTCGCGGCGGCGACCGGGCGCCGCTGCGCTGTAGACGCCGTGCGCCAGGAGGGGATGGGTGAACCGGACCCGGCTCCCGTCGATAGCCACCACCGCTTGGTCTTCGGCTTGCCTGAGCGATTGCACCACCTGATCCGGCGGGCAATTGGTGGCCTGTGCCACCATCGCCACCGTCGGATCGGGCAGGCTGGCAATGGCGAGCAGAACGTCTTCGGCGCCGACCCGGCTGATCCGCGCGCGGACCAACTCAGTGAGGCTGCCCGGCAGACTCGCCTGGAAAGCGTGTCCCTCCGCGTGCAGTTCTCGGGTCAGCTCAAGCGCGAAAAACGGGTTGCCCGCGGCGATCTCGTGAATGCGTAGCAGCGTAGGACGCGCCACCGAATGTCCCAGCCGCAGCAGCAGAACCTGATGCAACTCGCCTACGGTCAACGGCTGCATTCGGATGCGACGCACGTCGTCGGGGCTTGGCAGCTGCAACCGCGCGGCGGCCTCTTCGGTACGCGTCGTGCACAACAGGGCCGCGCCGGCGCGAAGGCGGCGCGCGGCGTAGGCCACCACACTGGCGCTCGACAGGTCCGACCACTGCAGATCGTCGATGGCAATCACGAGGGGCCGAACGGCGGCGAGTCGGCCGATGATTGCCACGAACGCCGCCGCGACGGCCCGGGGATCAATCCCGGAAGCCTCGACGAGGTCTCTCAACAGCGCTCCGCCCAAAGCCTGCTGCTGCGGAGCCGGCAGGTCGGCCCACACCGAGTCATCGACGTCATCGAGCAGGTCGGCCAGCACCGTGTACGCCAGCACCGACTCGGCCGCCGCGGCGCGGCAGCTCAACACGCGATATCCGCATTCATCAGCCCGACGGACCGCGTCGGCCCACACCGCCGTCTTGCCTATTCCCGCCTCGCCCTCGATCACCAGTGCGCACGATCGATGTGGCAAAGAATCGAGGAAGTCGCTCACGGCGCGCTCTTCGGCCTGCCTGCCGACCAATCGCTCCGTCACATCAACCCTTCGCACCATCAGACGGCTGGGCTGCCACCTCGGCACTGGGGTCGCGATGACGGCCTATCCTTCACGGCCCGACACCCACACCCTTGGCTCCTTCGTTTGCCAGCCCTGGAGCCCGACCCGGTCGGTGGCTACTGCAGGGATTCTCGCAGAACTTCGCTGAAACGGCTCGATTTCCCAGACAAAAATGATCGGCAACTATGCGTGCACAGCCGGAAAACTTTGCTCGACGGCACCGGCCGGCCCACCCGAAGACAGGGCTGCAGCCATCGAACCGGCCCGTCAGCGGTCCAGGGGCCGCGTCCAACCGACGCCGCAGCTGATCCGTTCGGCGGGCGTGCCGACGTCGGCGCAGATCTGCGCGACCAGCTCGGCCGACTCGGCAGCAAAGACACCGAACATGTAGTCGTCGGCCGGCACCGTCATCGCCGTCAGAAGCTGGACCGGCGTGCCACGGGTCGTCATCAGTTCGGCACGGCTATTCAGCCGATCGACGATATCGCCTATCGAGGGGGCGGACGTTCGTGGTCCGTACCACTCGACGAGGAACCGTCGTGGTTGAGGCCCGGTGATCACCATTTGTTCCTCGCGGCCGGGGGCAACCGAATCGAGGCCCCCGGCTCAGCCGTCGTCGCCGTCAGTACAGCGGTATCCAGGTACCGAAGAACCAGTAACCAAAGCCCCCATAGTCCGCGTTGAAGACCGGAAGGACGGTGAAGTTGTTGTAGGTGAAGGGCGCGTAATAGTTCTGTCCGTAGGACGCGTCAACCGGCGTCCCCTGCCAGGGCTGGTTCCAGCCGCCGGCGGGCGGCGGGCCGTTCCAGCCACCGGCCGGTGGCGGGCCTTCCCAGTTCGGCGGTGGGGCCCCGGGGGCGGGGCCGTTGTTCCAGCCGTAGCCGCTCGGCGGCGGCGGAGGTGGCGCTCCCTGGCCCGGGACCCAGTAGCCATTCGGCAGGTTGGTGGGGCCGCCTATCTCCCCGGTGGGATGAAGGATGGGCGGGGGCGGCGGGTAGTACGGCGGGTGCGGAGGCTGACTCCACGGCGCGTTGAGGATCGGGCGAGGAGGCCTGGGCGGGTATGAGTTGCCCGGCTGGTTGGTCGTACCGCCCCACGGCGCCTCGGTGGTCGGCGTAACGCCGCCCCACGGCGAGCCGTTCGGTGGCGTCGAGCCCGAGCCCCCATAACCGGGGTTGGGATTGGGGTTGGGGTTGGGCGCGGGGGTGCAGTTCTTGTACCAGGCGGGACACACCGTCGGCAGCGGCGACGTCGAGCCGTTCTGCGCCGGCTGCTGCCACGGACTCGGCGGCGTGTTGTTCGGCGACTGCTGCTGCCACGGGCTCGGCGGCGTGTTGTTCGGCGGTGTCGAGCCCGAGCCCCCGTAACCGGAATTCGGGCTGGGGGCGGGGGCTGGGGTGCAGTTCTTGTCCCAGTTGGGGCATTCGGTGGGCATCGGGGCCGTCGTACTGTTCGGCGGCGCCTGTTGCCAGGTGCTCGACGCGGGCGGCGGCGAGCTACGCGGCGGCGTGCTGGGCGGCGGTGGCGTGGTGTGCGGCGCGGGAGTGGACTGCCACGTGCTGGGCGGGGGCGTGCTGGGCGGTTGCGTGGTGTGCGGGGCCGGCGTCGACTGCCACGTGCTCTGTGGCGGCGGCGTGCCGTGCGGCGTCGTGGCTACCGGCGGCGTGCCGGTGCCCCCGTAACCGGGGTTGGGGCTGGGGTTACCGGAACAGCCTTTCTGCCAGCTGGGGCATGGGTCCAGCGGGGCGGAGTTCGCGAAGCTCCCGTTGACAGCCGTTACCGACATTCCCAGGCCCGTCGCGACTGCCGCGGCTGCGGCGAGGCGTTTGATCGACATTGTTACGTCCCCTCTCGGGCTTCGGTCCGAACGATTCGGCTGGCGCTACGGACAGGTCACGTCGATCTCGAACGGCTTGGTCACCGGCTTCGGCTGGTGGGGATCGCTCACATCGGCGCCGGTGGCCGTGCCCTTGATCTGAATTGCGTTGTCGCCCACCGCGGCTCCGGCGTTGCCGCCCTGCCCCTTTGCGGCGTCGGAGAAACCGAGCGTGATGCCGTCGACGTTGCCCAGTCCGACCGCGTGAACGATTGGCGGGTTGTCCTTGCTGACCACCGCACCAACGCCTTTGGCCGGGTCGCCGATGCCGATGTTGATGTTGTCGCCGACCGGTTTGCAGGTGACCGGACCGCTGACGTTCTGGGTCTTGCCGTCGACGATCACCTGCGGCCCGGCGGGCGGACCGGCCGAGTTCGACGCTTGCGGGATCGACTTATTGCCGGAACAGCCAGTGCCACTGGCGATTACGATGGCCAGGCCGGCTACGCCGACGATGATCTGACGCTTCACCGCTGTTCTCCTTCATGTGGGGTGTCCACTGTTCGCGACCCCGACGGTTACTGCGCGGGGCCCGGGATTTGATAAGCGCACCTGCCGGCCGTGTGTTCGGTGAGGCTGACGGACTGCCCGTCCACCTGGATCGCGCAGTCGTGTGGACCGCCGGTTTTGTCGGTGTAGTTCAACGCCAGGTACGGGCTTCCGGTCACCTGCACGGTCTGCGACCAGGGGACTGAAACCCAGGTCGTGGTGCTCGCCGGATACACCGGGGTTCCGGGGTCCGGGATGACGGAGAAGACGTCACCGCCCCCGAGGATCCGGTACACGACCGTATGCTGCGTCGGATCCGCTTTGGCGGCGGGCAACATGGCCGGCGGCGCTGCGCTCATCGCGATGGCGACAGCCGCGAACACACCGGCCAGCGCGCTCGGCCGTGGCGCCTTGCCGGCGCGGCACCTCCGGCAAGAGTCAGCATTCAAGTGGTGGCGAGCCGAATCCGTTGGCATGGCGTCCCTTTCGATACGCGATCGCGGCGACACGCAGGCGCGCCCGCAGTCTCACGGTGAGCAACTATCGCCGGAGCGGTCGCTACACGCTAAGGCCGCGCGCGCAGCCGTCTCAATTAGGGATTTCCCTACACTTTTCGCCTAACGGCTTCGCCGCGACTCGCCATCGGCCATCAAGGTCGCGCGAGCAACGGGTGGCCGAAAGCCTGTATCAGCGGGGCAAGCCGAGCAGCCGCTCGGCGGCGACCGTCAGCAGGATCTGCTCGGTGCCGCCCGCGATCGTCAGGCAGCGGGTGTTGAGGAAATCGAACACCGCCTGGTTGTGCACCAAGCCGCCGCCCTCGGACACGTCCATCGTGTATTCGGCCAGCGCTTGGCGGTAGCGGACGCCGATGAGCTTGCGCACGCTGGACTGCGCCCCGGGATCCTGCCCGCCGACGGCCAGCTGAGCGATCCGCTGGTCCAGCAGCGCGCCGGTCTGCGCGGCGACGATCAAGCGCCCCAACCGATCTCGCCCCGCGGCGTCGAGGTCGAGCTCGGCCAACACCTCGAGCAGCTCCTCCATCGGGTTGCCCAGCGCGGTTCCGTTGGCCATCGCGACCCGCTCGTTGGCCAGCGTGGTGCGGGCCAGCCGCCAACCGTCGTTCACCTCGCCGACCACCAGTTCGTCGGGAACGAACACATTGTCCAAAAACACCTCGTTGAACAACGAATCGCCGGTGATCTCGCGCAGCGGACGGATCTCGATGCCCGGTGAGCTCATCTCCACCAGGAAGTACGTAATGCCTTTGTGTTTCGGCGCGTCCGGATCCGTGCGTGCCAGGCACACTCCCCACTTCGCCTTGTGCGCCGCCGACGTCCAGACCTTCTGCCCGGTGAGGTGCCATCCCCCGTCGGTCCGGACCGCCTTGGTGCGCAGCGAGGCCAGGTCCGAACCGGCTCCGGGCTCGGAAAACAGCTGACACCACAGGAATTCGCCGCGCGCGGTGCCCGGCACGAAACGCTCGATCTGTTCCGGCGTGCCGTGCTCGAGGATGGTCGGCGCCGCCCACCAACCGATCACCAGGTCGGGCCGGGCCACACCGGCAGCCGCCAGCTCCTGGTCGATCAACAGCTGCTCGGCCGGTCCCGCGCCGCGCCCGTAGGGTGCCGGCCAGTGCGGCGCCTGCAGGCCCGCCTCGGCCAGCGCGGCCTGCCGCTTCTCCTCGGGCAGGCCGGCGATCTGGGCGACGGCGGCGGCGATCTCCTGACGCTGGTCTTCGACCTCGCTGAGGTCGATCCCCAGCCGGCGTCGCACGCCCGCCTGGGTCAGCGCGGTGACGCGGCGCAGCCACGCCTCCGCCCCGCCCAGGAAGCGGCCGATGGCATGCGCCCGGCGCAGGTACAGGTGCGCGTCGTGCTCCCAGGTGCAGCCGATGCCGCCGAGCACCTGGATGCAGTCCTTGACGTTGGCCTTCACGGCGGCGATGCCGGTGCTCGCGGCCAGGGCCGCGGCGATGGAGAACTGGGATTCGTCGCCGTCCGCCGCGGCGCGCGCGGCATCGGCGGCGGCCACCTCGGCCTGCTCGGCGCGGCACAGCATCTCGGCGCAGAGGTGTTTGACGGCCTGGAAGCTGCCGATCGGCTTGCCGAACTGCTCGCGGACCTTCGCGTAGTCGACGGCGGTCTCCAGCGACCACCGGGTGATGCCGGCCGCCTCGGCCGCAAGCACCGTCGCGGCCAGCTCCTCGACGCGTTCGCGGGTGTCCGACACCACCGTGGCCGGGGCCGAGTTCAGCGCCACCCGGGCCAACGGCCTGGAGAAGTCGCTGGCGACCAGCGGCTCGATCTGCACACCCTCGCCGTCGGTGTCGATCAGCAGCCACCTCTCGCCGGCCGGCGCCAACAACACGGCACCGTCGGCCACCCCCAGCGCGAACGCCACGGCGCCCGAAGCCGTGGACGTCGCGTCGTCGAACTCGATGTCGCCCTCCAGAGCCAGCCCGGCGAAGCGCTCCCCGGACGCCAGGGCGCCCAACAACTCTGGATCCGAGACAACCAACGTGGCCAGCGCGGTGGTGGCGACCGGCCCGGGGATCAGCGCTTTCGCCGCTTCCTCGACCATCGCGCACAGATCTTCGATGCTGCCGTCCGCGCCGCCGAATTGCTCCGGGATCGCGACGCCGAAGATCCCCAGTTCCGCCAGCCGGGAGAACACCGGCCGCCAAGCGTCGGACTTACCCTGCTCCACATCGCGGATCGCCGCGGTTCCGCCGGGCCCGGACGCCGCATTGCGGGCCCAGTCGCGCACCAGGGCTCGCGCGGCAAACTGCTCGTCGGTGACGGTCGCTACCACCTTGAGGACCTCCGCGTCCATGACTTCGACGATGACAAGGGTTGGGCCCTTGCCCTGATTGTGCGATCTGCCCGTCGAGCGGGTACCTCTGCAGTCGCGTGTTGGCACGCAACCCGCTCTCCAGAGACTAGAACGTGTTCTAATAGTGCCAGTGATCGACCGTCAAGTCGAACGCCATCACAGCAGCACAACGCTTGTCCGCGGCGGTATGGAGGTGGGAGATTCACACGCAGAATGCGTATCGTTTGCGAACGAACCGCCGGGAACAGGAGCAAACCGTCACATGCCAGCCAACGCAAATCCGAGCCGCGTTTCCGACTCGCAGCCGCGCGAGGTCATGAACGTGGCGGTACTGGCGGAATCCGAACTGGGGTCTGAGGCGCAGCGGGAACGCCGCAAGCGCATCCTCGATGCCACCATGGCCATCGCCTCCAAGGGCGGCTACGAGGCGGTTCAAATGCGCGCGGTGGCCGATCGCGCCGACGTCGCGGTGGGGACGCTGTACCGCTATTTCCCCTCGAAGGTGCACCTGCTCGTGTCGGCGCTGGGCCGCGAGTTCAGCCGCATCGACGCCAAGACGGACCGCTCGGCCATGACCGGCGGCACGCCGTTTCAGCGACTCAACTTCATGGTGCAAAAGCTCAACCGGGCGATGCAACGCAATCCCCTGCTGACCGAGGCGATGACGCGCGCGTACGTGTTCGCCGACGCGTCGGCGGCCAGCGAGGTCGACCAGGTCGAGAAGCTCATCGATTCGATGTTCGCGCGGGCGATGTCCGACGGCGAGCCGACCGAGGACCAGTACCACATCGCCCGGGTGATCTCGGACGTGTGGCTGTCGAACCTGCTGGCATGGCTCACCCGCCGGGCCTCCGCCACCGACGTCAGCAAGCGGCTGGACCTGGCCGTGCGGCTGTTGATCGGCGACCAAGACTCCAAGTAGTCCGGCTCACGCCGGCGGACCGGCGGTGCGGCCCCGGATCAGCTCCGTGTCCAGGAGTTCGATCGCGGGCAGACCCGATCGCGGCGGCTTCAACAACAACTCCGCGGCCCGGCAGCCCTTCTGCAGGCTGGACTGCGACACCGTGGTCAGGCCGCGGTTCATCGCGTCGGGCACGCCGTCGAAACCGGTGACGGTCATCTGCCCGGGCACGTAGATGCCGTGTGCCCGTAAGTAATCCATGGCGGACAGGGCCAGGATGTCGGCGGTGCACATCAGCGCGGTGATCCGCGGATTGGCTTCCAGGGCCGCCTTGGCGGCCGCGCCGCCGGACTCGGGTAGGTGCTCGTAGCTTTCCACCACCGTCAGGGAGTCCGGGTCGATACCGGCGGCCGCCATCGCCTCCCACACGCCGACGATGCGCTCGCGTTGCACGTCAAACGCGGGCGAGCGCAACCGGTCGGGGTCCACCAGGCCCTGGCGTCGATCCCGCCCCAGCCGCATGGTCAGCAGCCCGATCTCGCGGTGCCCCAGGCCCAGCACGTAGTCGGCAAGCTCACGCATCGCGGCGCGGTCGTCGATACCTACCCGCGAGACGCCGGCCAGCCCCTTGGGTTGATCGACCACCACAACCGGCAGCCGGCGCTGCAGTACCACCTGCAGGTAGGGATCTTCGTCGCACACCGAATACACCACGAAGCCGTCCACGCCGGCCGAAAGCACGGCGGCTGTGCCGTCTTTGAGGCTGCGGCTGGGCCCGACGGCCACCAGCAACAGCCCCTGACCCACCTCCTCGCATGCCTGCGCCACCCCGGTGACGAAGTCACGCGCCGCGGGGTCGCTGAAGAAGTAGGTCAGCGGCTCGGCCATCACCAGAGCGACGGCGCCGGCCTTGCGGGTCCGCAACGAACGCGCCACCGGGTCGGGGCCGGCGTATCCCAGCCGCTTGGCAGTCGCGAGCACGCGCTCGCGCAGGTCCGGGGAGAGCTGATCGGGCCGGTTGAAGGCATTCGAAATCGTCGTGCGGGAAACGTTGAGCTCGTCCGCCAACGACGCCAGAGTCGCACGCCGGCGCGGTGGGGGGCTCACGTCCGCTGAGGGTACAGCGGACCGGGGTCCCCGCGTACGAGCTTCAAGTTGCGGTTTTGTAATGGAAACGATTTTCATTAGTATTATGGTTCGGCTGACGGGCCGGCAGGAGGCATCGGACTTGCGCACGGCACTGACGCGGCAACGAACGGCGGAGGCCGGGCCCGCCGATGCGACGCGATGGCTGGCGGCCGCTCTGGTGGTGACCGGCGGCCTGCTGCTCATTGGCTGCAGCGGCATGGCGCAGTCGCGCGCCCTTTCCGTCGTCGCTTCCACCGACGTGTGGGGCAGCGTGGCCCGCGCCGTCACCGGCCGGCACGTCGCCGTCAAATCCATTCTCAGCGGGGCCGACATCGACCCGCACTCCTATGAGGTCAGCCCGGCAGACGCCGCCGCGATCGCCGACGCCCCGCTGGTGGTGTTCAACGGCGGCGGCTATGACGGCTGGGTCGACGAGGTGCTGGCCCACCACCGCGACGCCAAGCCCGTCATCGCCTACTCCTTCCTGGAGACCAGCGGACAGCCCCGCAACGAGCACGTTTTCTACGACCTGACCGTCGCCAAATCCGTTGCCGTCGCCATTGCCGATCGGCTCGCGAC